>CALCCV010000594.1 GCA_937900305.1 uncultured Pseudobdellovibrionaceae bacterium
ACATTGTGGAGGTTATTGTACTTATATTGGGGTATCTCTTCAACAAAGTATCGTATATAAAGTCCGAATAGCCAATCCCGCGATCAGGTTTTGTGATGACCATGTCTTCAATCTGAAGCTTATTTCCCTTAACACTATACTCAACAAAACCCACAGTTTTCTTTGTAGTTGAATCTGTGAGTGAAAGAGCGTGATCCGCAACATCGATAGGCATTCGGTCTTGCAGTAATATCTGTTCTGTCACCGGACCATTTTTTCCTTTCAATACAACACTCGTTAAACTTGCCGGCCCTACTGGATCTCCTAGAATCGGCTTACTGAATGCATCGAAAAGGTGATTAAGTAATTCGTTCGAAATTTTGCCCTCGTCCAAAAGTCTTTCGAGAACCTCTATATCCGCATGATCTATTACAGATTTCGCTTCCGCAGGGGTCAGTCTTCCCTTCGCCACTAAGGAATTGACTATTGCGAGATCACTTGCGGAATGTCCGCGAACAGCTAGTGCTCCTTTGGTAGCGCCAACCCCTATACCTGAAGCTTGAAGTGCCGCAATTGTCGGTTGCGCGGCAATAGCTCCGGCTACTGATATGGCAGCTATTGCTCCCGCGGACTGTTGACGAGCTTTGTCCTCGACACCACGCCGAGTCACTAACTCACGTCCAAGCGCAGTTTCGCCAGGTAAGGCTTCAGCGATGGCCGCAGTTTTGCTAGAACGGTGATAATCCAATGTGGCCGCCACTGCATTCGTCAAATCGACTCCTGCGTTGACAACTGCTGCACCAATAACTGCAGGACAAGTCACAGGGGCAATAAGACATGAGCCTACCGTGGCATTAACCGCAGCTAGACTTGCCGGAGCAGCCCACTCCGGAACAAAAATAGTTTTTGGATTCAGTTTACATTCGCAAATACTTCTCTCCACCGCGGCTCGTTCGTCTTCCGTGAACTTTCTAGTTTCACGATCCAGTCGCTGCGGATCCATTGCAAAGGTGGTGCAGGGATCCGCCTCGCAAAATGCTCGGATGGCTTTAAATGTCTGATTGAGATTGTTTTGAATGATCTTTCGAAGATTGACTTCGAATGGAAAATTCTTGTTTTGCAAAATTGTTCGATAGTTAACAAAAGCGGGCGAAGGATTTGCCAATTTACCAGCTACGGCTTTACTGTCTTTTAGAGAAGTCTTTGAATCGTCGAGCAAGTAGGATTTTATCAAATCCTCATTTTGAGTGTCCGAATCTTTGCCCAAATTTGGTCGAGCATATTCGTAAAACTCAGATTGAGCACTATTCACAAAAGCAACGGCAAGTGGATAATGATCAAGAATTAATCTCAGATTTGCTCGCAGGCGAATAAATTCTTCCTCCGACAGTTGACCTTGCTGACTTTCTAACAAGCGAGAAAGCCGTGCTACCTCGATCATGGCTATGTACTGTTTTCTTTCGACATCGCTTTTGTCTTCGCTGTTTTTTAACGATGGTTGGTGACGCCCCGAGAGTGCATCCTTCATAATAGCTTTCAGGGGTGTCAGCATCGACTTTGGAGCATTGGGAGTGTCCTGACAACCATTGAGCGTTTCCCAGGCCTGATTGTCGTAGTCCGATGGGAGTGCATTTACCAATTCTGCAATTTTTTGACGTTCTTTAAAAAAGCGAGACGAATTTTCATTCAAGAACATACTAGTTTTCATCGCTTGCATAATTTTCGTGTGAACCGCATCATCGGCCATTCCTCGAATTCCGGAGGCTGTCTCCGCAGGATTTTCCATGTCACAAGTACGACTAGGAAACAAACCTAGGTCCACAACTGAAATTGGCTCGGATTTATAGGTTTGGCAAAGTAGCGATCCATTAGAAAAGTCTTTGAGACTCTCAGCGATGGCAGTCGACTTAACAACAACGAATACAAATATGAACCACACAGCTTGATTATGAAAGTTCACGCGAAGTAGCATAACAATTTATCGCAATCTCCAAAAATTTAAACAAGCAAAACACTACAAAAATGCGAATTCGTGGAATGAGCCTGGACTCTTGTCCTCTATTTGGCTCCGGAGATCACAACATGCAATCAAACTGCATCTGAAACCCGGAAGCTTAGTGCGAAATGGCTTGGATATAGCACCTGGTTCAGAATCACCTTAGCAACCGGCAAACGCACAATGGCTGTTTACCGAACCTACCTCTTTCTTTGATATTGGCGGGGTGAATCCGGGACAGGGACAAAAGGAGATATCAAAAAATCGCCCTCAAAAAGAAGTGTTATGTGTACAGTTTCTCAAGTGCCATTCGAACCTCCAATTGAACCGCTTTTCGCTTTTCATCTTTTAATAGTCGCTTCAGTTTTGATACGGAATCCTTGATGCCTAGTTCTCTGCATGCCCGCGCAGCATGTTGTCGAACGTACCACTGCTCATCACTGAGGGCTTTTATGATCAACGAAGCTGAGGATTGAGCGTTTAGCTCTATCAGAGCATCGATCGCATTTACACGGATGCCACCGCTGCCATTAGCTAACAATCTAGAAATCGCCCTAGTCGCTGGTTTGTGTCTCATCCTTGCTAAACTGCGAATCGCATGAAGTTTCACTGTCATGCGATCATCTTTAAGTGCCTTCATAAGAACTGGAGCTGCGGCTTTATCGCCGATGGCTCCAAGTGCTTGTAAACTCCATTTCCTGATGCGAGGGCGCGACTGATCAGACACAGCCTTTATCAGTTCGGGAACAGCTTGTCTGCTAAGCTTGACGAGCTTTGTAATGACCTTCTCTGCGGCCTTGTCGCTCGAAGTGTCAAGCCTGGAGATCAAATCGCGAACTGTCTTTGCCATCTCTAAAACTTACAGACCGGATGATGTCCTGACAAGAATTCTAATGTCATGAAATCAGCGGTTCCGCTACCAAGACACTAAAAACAAAAGCCACCCAACCGACAGAACTGATGAGCCCTTGTTTAGCCAGCCCGCGTATCTGTGATCAGTAAAGCAATTCGATGACTCGTGCTATTGCCGGGCGCCACCGCCACTCACGCAAAGAAAGTTTGGTCAAATTGTTGCCAAATGGATCGCAACGGGGGCGTAATGTCCTGACTAAACATTCCGCTGTCGGCTTTATTGAACTTTTTCGATTGAGCGATCGATTTCCTCTTTGACTGGGGTCACTGATTCCACATTTTTTTGCGCGTTTAAGGCAGCAAGGGACTTTGGATCTTTGATCTTACCTAATAAAGTTGCCACAGTTAATCGCACCTGCCATTGAGAGCTTTGGAATTGCTGGGCTAGAGTGGGAACGTTTTCTTTGGTGAGACTCTTTTCTTCGAGGCGAGAGGAAATCTCACTTCGCACAGGTTCGACAGAATCTGACATATGCTGAATCAACAGGGTGACCGCCTCAGGATCGTCAATTTTGCTGATGAGTTTCGCCGCATCTCTTCGGACAGTCCAAACCGTGCTTTCCAATTGTGTTTTCAAAGGCTGGAGAAATTGCGCATTCAGGCTTCGCGACGACAATCGATCCACAATCTCTGTACGAACAGGTTCGACAGAATCTGACATATGGTTGATTAAAACCAATGTCGCTTCATCCTCGTTGATTCTACTTAGAAGTTTGACTGATGCGAGGCGAGTTGTCCAATTGGCACTATCAGATTGGGTGGCTAAAAGTGGAATTTCTTCTTTATTCAGGTTTCGATTGGTCAGTAGTGAAAAGACTTCCTCGCGAACCGGCTCAACGGAATCAGACATCATACCGATCAAAATTTGCGAAGCGGCTAAGCTCGGTATGCGATTGAGCATGGAAGAAATACCTTTTCTAGTAGTCCAGATCGAACTCTGCGAAAGCGATTTCAGCATTTCCAAATTGGACTCATCGAGATCAAGGCTATTGCCGGCAATTTCTGCTGCTTCGCGAACCGGCTCAACACTGTCATTCATTGCTTCAAGAATTTTGTTTTTTTCTTCATTAGAAAGGTTGCCGGATTTTACGAGGCCTTCGATGGCGTCCCTCCTGGTTTGCCAGCGAGAATTCCTCAACGCCGCTAACACCTTTGGTTTCAGTTCGGCTCGCGCAGGTTCCTGGTTTAACAAGTGAGCGGCCGAGACGTCTTTGGCCCAGTCGCTACCCGAAGCTAATAAACCTTCGGTAAGAGTTTTCATTTTGTCATCGGAGATTTGTAGATAGTCGAGGGCAAGATCTAAACAGAGATCTTGATATTTTAGCAACTTGGAGGCGAGGATTTTTTCTAAATTTGCCGAAAAATGATTAGAAATGGTCGCAATGGTGGCGACAAAGCTCTGATCGGGATTTGTTACCAGCTCCTTTGATAGGTGATAGATTTGCCGAATGTCTCGTGGTGTTTCTAAACGTTTCAAGGCCTCTTCTTTCGTGAAATGAATCAGTGACAACGAAATGAGGTTTTTAAAATTCTGCGGATCATTTAAGTAAGTCAGAAAGTTTTCTTGACCACGCACTTTTAGAATTTGCACTACTTCAAGTTGGGTGATTTTGGGTGACGGTTCAGCAGCCTCAACAGTGAATTTGAAACCAATGAGTGTTTCGTCACCGCTCAACTTCAATTCCGAAAAATATGTCATCTGGCCTTGTGGATCTCCTGCTAAGCCACTGGTCACAGATTCAGAAGTTAAAGAGCCAATGCATTTTGGTCCAAGGTAGCTAATGCCACAACTCACCAAGTCTTCGGCCAAAAGAGTAGCACTTTTTTGGTCAGCCTCAGTGAGGTTGGCTGCGATTTCGTATTTGTCGGCCAAAATGAATTGAAGACTCTTTCGAACTTTCTCAGCAATTACAACACTAGTGCTAGGTGGGGGTGTCGGCGGGCGAGGCGCGTATTTGGGAGTCCAAACCATGCCAGTGCATAACTTGTCAAAACGATCTCGGCGAAGGGGCTCAGCACAAGACTTGTTTAACTCGTCATCTTGTAAGGCCTCGCAAACAAGTCGTTTAACTTCATCTAAACTTGAGGCACTGAATTCGTGTTTGCCAGTGTCACAGGAGCTGAAAACCAGGCGATAACTCTCTTTGTATTGCCCGGTTCCGCTAGGATCCCCCGGAGATCCCGGCTTACCCGCCGGATTTTGTGGGTCGCCTTTTTCTTTCGAGTTGTTGTTTGAACAAGCTGCAAGTCCAAGACTAAGGGCAAATGATATTACTAATGTTGTTTTCAAAACCACCCCCGTGATTTGTAAATTTTCTTGATTCGATCGAAACCTTGCCAGTACGGATTCGCTTCAAAGGCGCGCCAGTGGCAAGGGGCATTTACCGCAGATGAGTAGGCAAAATCAATGCCTATTAGCTGTGGTATTTGCGCAGCTAGAATTTGAACAAGCCCTTGGTGTGGTTTTCTTGTTCCTCTAGACTTCGCTCTGGGAGTAGCTTTTTTTCTTTTTGATTCTAATTTCCGAGTTTAGAATCGGCTGCAAACCGAAACCAGCAGGAAATTGAAACCCCTCAGGTAGCCAGGCGGATTTTTTTCATGTCAGAATTGATCCAACTTGCATCTTATCAGGCCAGTGACTTCCAACTCTTCAAATTTTTTACAAGATGCTGCCGTCATGGCGAAAGTTGGTAAAGCTAATTAAAAAAACTTTTTGGCACAATGGTTCACTTCAACCTCACTGCAGAACAGCCCGGTCAGTCAACGAAAGCAGTATTTTATATACCAAGACCCCCTTGCCGTGAACGAAAGTGAACGGCATTAAGTTAAGTGTGGGTTGGCTTCGGCCCGCGCGAAAGGAAAGCTCATCGGGAAAAAAAATGCGAGATTCAGATTTGATCCGCAAGCTCCTTAAGGCGGGCATGACTTTCCTCTTAGGTCATTCAAGCCCTATGATGACACTTAAGTACACCCATCTTGCTCCCGGTTTTCTTGAAAGAAAAGTGGCCGTGGTTTCGTTTTCGTTACCAAAGCAAAACATCGTTCAGCTTAAAAAAGTAAGATGATGTCCCAGGACTTTTGAGGCTTTCACGAATTGACTGGCGGATAGGTGGCGGGTTGAGAAAAAAAGTTTCACGAATTTAAGAAAAGTTAAGCGTTGTGCACAAATAAAAAAACCTTCGCAATCACGAAGGTTTGTGGTGCCCCCTGGCAGGCGACCTTCGAACCGCTCTTTCCGTGCATTTTGAAAAAGTAAGGTGCTGATTTGACCAGGGATTTTTAATTTTGTGGAGAATACTTGCCGACTGAAAAGTATCGATTCTGTACGTGGAGAACCAATAGCTAAGTGTTCGCCAGAATTAGGCTCCAATTAGCATTTCCACCAAGTCGGGCTTTTCTTGGAACAGCTGGAGGAGCCTATTCGTCGTGCTGGTTGGCTTTCTGCGTCCTTGCTCCCAGTGGCGAAGCGTTCCGATATCTACATTTAAAAGTGAGGCAAATTCTTGCTGAGTCAGATGAAGATCATCCCGAAGCTTGCGAATTTTATTCTTTGAAAAATTGGGAGCTGGGGCTGTTAATGTGCGTTTGACGGTTTTTAGTTTCAGCTCACCCTTTTCATAGGCAACGGCACTTTCAAGGCCGCGAATTAAAGCTTGTCCCAATTTAGTTTTCTTTTTCATTTTGAAGACTCCTTTTTAATTCGACCCACTAATGCTTTTAAAGTTTGTTTTTCATCTGGTGAAATATCGTCTGCCTCACCTTTTCTTAAGAGATAAATCAAATGAGTTCTCCCTTTGTCGGGAAGATTCAGGAAAAAGATCCTAAGTCCTCCGCGTTTTCCTTTGCTGCGGCCTGGATCTGCTAACTGCATTTTTCGAATACCACCAGTACCTTGGACGATATCCCCAGCTTCGGGATTTTTAAGAATTTCGTCTTCGATCTGTTTTGCCAATTCATCACGACTAGCAAACTCAGCCAAAACTTCTTCAATCAAAGGGGAATAAATAAAGATACGATCCACATGCCAATACTACTACATTTGTATCAGTACTACAAGTGTAGTATACGCGTTCGTTGCGGATGGAGCCGCGGCGACGCCACAATTGATCTGGCTTTGAACCTGGCCGAATCAACCGCATTGCTCCTTAAGTCGACGGTCACTATTCGGCCCGCTTTAGAACGGTGGGTTTTATTCACTTAGGCGCGAAATCAGCGACTTAGCGGCCGTGGCTATTTTGTGCTCTCTCCAAAAATAACCGTCTGAGTCTTTGTGTTTAAAATGGGCCACTTGGTCTCATCAAGTCCCACGGCCAAGTGCGAGGTATTTAGAATGTCATCGCGGATTTTTTTGGCCACGGTTTCAAGATGCGCCGAAACACCGGTCTCCAGACGACAAAGCGTGATGACGGGAACGTTTAAGCCAGAGCGTCGGATGTCTCGGCGCTGCCGTTCATAGGGAAGCGCATTTAAAAACTTTTGCGTCATCATGTGGACCGCAGGTTCAGCTGAGGTCGTCGTTAACGAAACTGAGGACGGGATCCAATTTACGGTGAATGATTCAGGTCCTGGCATTTCTGAGAAAGAAAGAGAACGTATTTTCGAAAGATTTGCTCAAATCAACAACAGGAATCGAAGTGGCTTGGGGCTCGGTCTGTATATCTCGAAATCTCTGGTTGAAGCGCACAAAGGAAAGATCTGGGTTTCGAATTCGTCAAAAAATGGCAGTAGCTTTTGTTTTGCCATTCCCAGACAGTAGGAAGCCGAGATGGATCTGTTCTATTTCAACGATCCATCTCAGCAATCTTACTAAGCTGATTATTTATACATGGTGTTGGAAAAACTTTTGCCCGAGTCTTTTTGATCTATTGAAAAGATTGAGAAAGCGTCTCATAAACAGCCGTACAACTCATCGATCAGTTGCGAGCGTTTTACGGAGAATTCCTGTGAGGCCTGACCGACATCAAGAGCCAGCGTACGAAGGTCAACGGTTACGGTTCCCATCGCGTTGAATGTGCCAACGGGAACGGAAACTGTTCGACCTTCCATCGATCGAGCTTGGCTGTGGAAAACATCCATATTGTTTGCGCCGAAATCGATGGATTGTCTGGCTCCGCCAATGATTTCAAGGCCCCGTTCAAAATGCGCATTGATTCGCGAAGCGATCGTGGCGCAATTCGGCTGTGCTTGAGCAAACTGGGCCGAACACATCGTGCTGCCCACAAAAATGAACGCAGAAAAGTACTTTTTCATTAAAAATCCCCCCGGAACAAATTGTTCTTTTGGTTAAAGGTCTCTGTAGCAAAACTGATCTTAGATTATTCGCGTCCGTCGTTGGTCAATACGTTACCGGCTGGCAAGATTCCCAAATCACACAAATAGTCGCCGGGTGAAGGTTGCCAGCAATGAACATTCTCTCCACTCTTGTGACCATTGATTTCTGGTACCAACATACGATTGAAGATAAATTTTGCGGCCTCTCCACGGATGTCAAGCTGGACAACTCCGTCAACCAAAATGGATTCGGCTTTGGCAACCACGGTCCCCGTTTTTTCAATGAGAGGTTCGATCTGGTCAGATGCTGGAAGTTCGCCGGCAACGGCAGTTCCTGCGAGAAAAAAAAACGTGATGAAGGTGTTCACGAATGCGCTTGGCAATTGTTTAAAAAAAGTATTCATGGGTCACTCCTGGGTTTGGGTTGTTGGGTTGAGGGTCGGTGAAGACAATTTATCGCGAGCTGGATCCAAAAGCGATTGAGACGCATTGACATCTGACTGCCAATTTTTGTCAGGTACCCCGAGAAACGTTCGCTAACCGGGGTGCCAGAGGGTTGATTTGGCTTGGGCCTTGCAAGATTTCAGATGACTTCTGTTGAATATTTTTTAAGAGGTCACCATAAAGGAAATGGCTTGCAAAAACCTAAGATTGCACCGTCACAACAAAATCTAAGGGCCTTTGAATTGGCAATGGCCGTTCAAACCTTTGCGGAGCCCACTGAGTTCGCGTCGCTTGACGAACGACTCAGCTATCTGATGTTGCAAAAGGGAGATTTTAAACTCTCTCATGCCCTGGCGCTCACCGGCGACGTCGAGATTTTGCAAAAAATTAGGAGCCTTCTTAAGCGAGGATCTTTAGCTCAGGCTGAGCAGTACATCAGCGAGATGTTGTCGGGCAAAGTCGATTTGCCGCCATCAGAGGTCGCTGAATTTATTTTAGAAAAAGCACGCCACGAATGTTTTGAAGGTCGATGGTTAGAAGCCGTCTTATCTGCAACTTCGGGAATCGCCAAACAGCCAGACGGAATCACCTTAGCAACTCTGCTACAAGTGCGATCGCTTGCATTCTTCGAGCTGGGTGAATTCGAATTTTGTCGCAAAGACATTACCTCGTTGGATTCACTGGGAGTTTTATTTCCCAAGTCGCAAGCCAGATTATTTACGGACATTCTTAAGATAAAATTAGAAAGCCTCAGCGGCCTTAGCACCAAAACTTTGCCCGGCAGAAAACGCCTGTGGAGCGATTGGCGTTCCGAAAAGACCGTGCAACCTTTAACTTTGCTGGCTCTAATTCGTCTTGAGACCTTTTTGCTCCAAGTAGAAAAAAAATCGTCATATGTCCGGTGGTCGTTAGCGAGCTTTTTTTTAGCCCGAACACTCGGCGATGAGCTTTACGCCAGCTTAGCCCTTTGCGAGCTTTGGGAATTTTCCCGATCAAGTGCAACTCTGTCTGAAAAACTACAAGTCGGAAAACAAAACTTCGCGCGAATCGCAAATTTTTTTCAAGAAGCGCGAAGCGCAATGGCCCAACGCCTAGGCCTGTCGACATCTACCAAAACTATCTTGCAAACAGAGATCAATAGGCATCAAGACTTTGAAGGCATTGCTAAATCAGTCGAAGCGCAACTCCAAAACTCTTCGAACGAGCAGTTTTTGTATTTCGAGGAGCACAAAACTTTGGTGTCAGCCAATTTGCAAGGTAAATTTGACCTCAGTTTGCACCCTCGATTGAGCCGCGTCCTAAGCCTTCTGTGCCAATCGTCGCAAACGAGCGAAAGCTTGTTTTGTCAGGCCTGGGAGATGAAGGCCTTCAATTTCAGAATTCATAATGAAGCTTTAGCCCAAACCCTCTCGCGTCTGCGACGAAACTATGGCTTAACGATCAAATCCCGAGATCGCTTCGTCACTCTTGAAAATGTGATTTATGTGCCGTCAGAAAATTAATATCTTGATCGCTCTATTCTGGATTCTTTGTTCTGGGCCAGCTCCGGCTGAGCCAACCTTGCCGCCATTTGGAGAAGCAGAATGGACAGAGCTCTTCGGCACAATTCCGGAAAAATATTCAGACTGGTACCTGCCGTACTGGGATCAAAAGAATCCGATGGTAGCGCTCTTTAACAGCACTCATTTTCAACCATCTCCGGGCAAAAATCTGCAACAGCACACTATTGACGTCGAGGGAGATTGTCCCAATATCACCTTCGACACTCTTCAAGAGTTGAACACCTACCGCATGGCCATGCGCTTAGAAAACGCCACGATTGAACTCCACGAAAAGTTTCAAACCATCTTAGCCAATTTCCAAAAAGTCCGACCAGACTGTTACGAGCTGGCAATGTCCCGCCACGTTCTCTCGTCTCTGTACATCTACTGGCTGCAAATCGCAGAACATCCTAAAAATCTGAACGATAAAATTTTACAAGACGAAATCCTATTGGCTGCCACCGTGGCAACCGCCCTAGCAAGGGATGGGAAAATTAAATTTATCACACCCGAAGTTCGCGGCCAAACCCGCGGCCTCTGGCAAAAACGAAATTCCAATGGCGAACACGAAATTTTGGGGGGCTACGATTGCCAAACCTCAACAATCTTCATCGACCCTACTCTTGCGCCCTTCAACCTAGGCGCCACTTTGGTCCACGAACTCGATCACCTCTTTCGCGACAAGTATTTTGATTTTTCCGCTCAAGGCCTCAATGCGAAAACCTATCTCTTGATGGATGAGCTCATAGCCTCAAGCCACGCCGGATTTTTGCAGAAGTCTCTCCATTTTCTCTCGGGCTACGAAATCGCTAACGATTTTATAGCCACAAAAATTCCCGGCGCCACCATGGCAAAGGATATGGACCTGTTCCAGCCCCAAGGAAACTTAGAAGTGATCTGGCAGAATCTGGCAGATCAGCGGAACGAAAAAAACACCCTAGATTTCAATTCCTTTGTGCAAAAAACTCTTCAACAAGATCGATTCGGTCAAAATGAAATCGGTGAAATTCTCAAACGAGTTGAGTCAGCCTACTTTCCAGGAGATCAAGATTCTGTTTCGCTGTCCGCCCTACTAAAAAAGATTAGCAACCTAAACATTTCGCCCTTCTCACGATGGTTGCGAGGAAAAAGCCTAAGCCACGGATTTGATCTCGGCGACGACTTGAAGTCCCGCAAAGACTCGGGTCCGCGACAGCTCGGCGCATTCGCACTCGAGCTCGTGCGCGATTTGCGCTCGCGCCTGTCAAACTCGAGCGCTAGTTGCCAAATCCTCCATCAGAAAGACTTCGCCTCGACCCAACTAAAATTCTACATCGGCGCGCAGCTGTCGCCGCCCAACGTTCTCACGCCGGGCTCTCAAGGCGTTATGCCGTCCCACGGAGTGATGCCGACTCGCTTGTTAAGACCATGTTTGCTAAATTCTCCTGGATTATAATGCCCACAGAGCCGCCCTCGGCGGCCCTACCATCAATCATGCAAGTCATCCCTTGATTTTCCTGGGTCCAAGAGGGACACCGGCAAAAGGTGGTTCTTTGAGAGTGGAAGTGCAAAGGGAGTCATTACCCCGAAGGCGCTCAATATGCTGTTATGCCGGAAACGCACTTCCCAAGCAAAACCTAAACC
>CALCCV010000595.1 GCA_937900305.1 uncultured Pseudobdellovibrionaceae bacterium
ATAGGTGTCTGATTCTAAATGCGCACGAAACATATGTTGCCCGAGATAACTGGATTTGACGGTCCAAAACTTTCGATTGACCGTCAATGCAGCGATGGCCAATTTTTGATCGCCATCAATGGTGTAGCCCACAAACCAATCCACACGACCCTTGGGTTTTTCGCCGGTGAGATGGCCTGTCTTTCCACCAAACTCGTAAGTCTTAAATTTTTTGTCTTTTACGAGGGTCTTGAAAGTCCTTCGCGAAGTTCCCGCAAGAACCGTGTTTCCCATCAACTCACGAATTTTTTCGGCCGACTCATTCGATACGCTTTGGCCAACCTGCAAGGCTTCACCCTTGTAAATCATTTTGCCTTCGGAGTTCGTCACTTGATCCACGATGTAAGGTGCCACCATCAAGCCACCATTCGCTATGGCAGCGGCAATCATTGCGCCTTGAACCGGGCTCATTGTGTTGCTTCGGGTGAATCCACTGGCGACCTCAGTCAATTCATACCCTTTGATGTCGGGTACATTGGCCGTGCCAGATTCAACAGCGAAGTCGGAAGGAATAGCGCGATTGAAGTAAAACCGTTCCGCGTATTGTTTCAAATCATTCGGCTCTAAGTTCTGCAAACTGAGACGACCAAAAGCCGTGTTGATTGAACGCGCGAACGCATCTTTCAAAGTGATCACCCGGGTCCAGCGATTGATCTTGTCTGAAAGGACGTTCTTTTTATAGAGAGTGTAATTTCCGCCGTTAAAATAAATTTTATGGTCAGGCTCAAGTCCAGCCTTGTCCGTGGCGGCGGCGGCAGTGATCACCTTGAAAATCGAGGCCGCCGGAAAAGAGGCCAAGAAGTTCAAATTGCTGCCAAGCTCGGGCTCTTTTTCGAAGCTCGCCAAAGCCAGCACCTTGCCTGTTTTTGCATCCATCATAAAAATCGCGCCGAAGTCGGGCTTATAACGCTTGAGAAGCTTTTCGGCCTCTGCCTGCATGTCCTCTTTCAAGGTCAACTTCACTTGTAAAGTGCCTTCGTCAGGGTCGAGAACACTGAACTCACGGGTCATTTCCGAGTTCTTCAAATAACCACTGACCCAGCCTTTGACCTTCACGCGATCTTCAAAGACCCTCTCCACTTTCTCTTGACCGCCAGTGTCGTGAGCTTCGAAGGTGTCAAAAAAAATCGTGCTTGCAATACCCAAAGCCGCGAAAAAGGCGACTATTTTTAGGGATTTAGGTGAGAATTTATTAATCATTGGCTTATTTTAGCACGGGCGGGATTTGAACTTCAACCCATCAAATTCGTAAATTGACTTTCTCCTGCGAAAGGGTCGTGACATTGCCCTCATCTGCCATTATTTTTGCAGACTTTTGGAGAGGTTTTTCAGCTCAATGAAAACAAAGGAACGCGTCCTCGTCATCGCCACGGAACTCTTCAATCGCAATGGCGTTGGAGTCATCACGACCAACCACATCGCCAAAGCCATGAATATCAGTCCTGGCAATTTGTACTTTCATTACGATAATAAAGAAGAAATCATCGCCGAAATCTTCAAACGGATGTGCCGCGAGACGTATATCGTCTGGGGGCCCCGCCGAAATCGGCAAACTCAACCCCTCCAATTCATCGAAGAAAACTTTGAAATTTATTGGAAATACCGATTTTTTCACCGCGAAATGTATGCCCTCCGACGAAAAGACGTGCGCCTGGCCAAAATGTGGAAGTTGCACATTCAAAAGATGATTCGCATGATGGGGATCACCTATCGCCGTTGGGTGAAAAATGGAATGGTCAATAAGATCAGCAATGCCCGTGAGCTGACTTACGTTTCAGAATCTCTGCTGGCCATGTCGACTACTTTTCTTCAATTTTTCGAAAGTGCTGAGCGCATGCCGCTCAAGCAATCGATCGAGCGAGGAAAGCATCACGTTGCCCGACTTTTGTTGCCCTATTGCCTTGGCGAAACAAAAGACAGTCTTGAAAATTTTCTCAAAAAATTAGAGATCAATCGTCGTCAGGAACGCGAATTTCGTCGCGTTAAGGCCCAGTCGCATACGCTCAAAAGTGATAATCGCGATCTGCGTCGCATGTCGCTGATGGATGACCTCACGGGATTGCACAACACGCGCTACAT
>CALCCV010000596.1 GCA_937900305.1 uncultured Pseudobdellovibrionaceae bacterium
TTTGCTACATCGTTGCTACAACCTTGCTACATCCAATTCTCGAATAACGAGACCAAAAAAAATAAACCAATGGAGGTTTTATGGAACTCGTTCGGTTCTATTCCTGGGTGATTAAACTCGGGATCGCACTCGCCCTCTGCGGGCAACTCAAATACTGCACTCTCGCAATAATGGGCAAGGCTATCGAGAAAACGGAAACAGGAATTATCTCCTACTCCAAATTTTCGCGTCTGCTAACGAAGTAAACCATTTGGCACCGAGCCATCAAGCACGGTGCCTTCAACTTTTATGGAGTCAAACATGTCACATGCACTTTCAATTCAACCACCAAAAAAACTTTCAACTCAAATGCGTGCCATCCTTTTAATTTTTGGAGCAGACCCATTTTTGCTGAAGGCTGTTGAACCATTCATCAGCCTCGATACGGAAACGATTCACTGGGATCAAATCAATAAGGTAGCCTTTGGCTCGGGCCACAGAGCTGCGGTGACGTGGGCCTACGGCATCTGGACAGATCAACAACGTCCCCGCGCCAATGCCTTTGATTCCGCTCTGAGTATGAGCCCCATGAGGGACGTGATGGGAATCACAAAACAGACCGTGCGCTTGCAACGTGTGATTTCGAGCGGTCACTACCAAGCAAGGCAGTGGTTCATGCAGAGCGCTGCATAAATATTTTCTGTATAAATTTGGAATTCCAAAACGATTAAATGGTTGGCGTTTCTAATCTCCATTGCACAGAATGTTGAGTCGTGTCTGAAATCGGTCGAGACCTGTGCTTTATGGTCCGTCAAAAAATCAAGATTGCACCAAACCTATGAACAGGATTTTCATGATCAAAATGCTGCTATTAGAATTTATCGCCTTTCTGATTTTCGGTCATTATATCGTTTGATATGATGACCGAAGCTAGTTCACTGCGATAAGATCAAGAAGTGGAAAATTCTTCGTTTCTGCCAATTGTAGCACAAATCAATCAACTATACGGTCTGACTAATCTGCAGCCCGTGCCTTACAATCGCAATGGCTACACCAGTGAAAATCTATTGGTAGCAATGGCAGATAATCTAGGAAAGAAGTTCTTCTACAAAGAAATTCCATCTCACTCTTTTCGACCGGACTTAGAAAGTGTTTATCAGCAGCTGGCGCTGATTCAACCGCAAAAGTACAGACTTGCGATGCCATTGGTAAATCGCGCCGGATGTTTTATTTCGAACATTTTCGAACGACCAGTCATCGTAATGGAATTCATAGAGCACACCTCGTCGGTAGAAAATCAGATTCCTCTAAAAAAGATATTGAGTTTCCTTACCCTATTTCATGAAGACATCGCTAGGCTGGCCTTTCCCGCACGACCTCAGAAAACCTATGCTTCTTACCTCGAAAGAGGCATTGAAAAGATCAGGAGCTGTTTCCCGTCCCATCGATTCTGCTTGGCCTATTCAGACTTTCTCGAAAATAGATTGCCCGAGCTAAAAATGAAAACTGGAAACATACATTTCGATCTGAACCCGTTCAACATCTGGACGGATACAAACGGTGTGGTTTGTTTCGCTGATTTTGACGATATTCAAGAAGGCCCCTATGCAAAGGACGTATTCGAAATATTGTCAGATTATCTCGATTTCCGCCACGCCGATCTGGGATTTAGTTCCGACTTCAAGGATATCCTCGAAAAACAGCTTCGATCTCACGTGCCCAATGCGGAACTCCGGGATTTCAAATTCATGCTCTTACGGCCTTACTTTAACCAATTCGCTAAAGCCGAAAGTCTTTGGTCAGAA
>CALCCV010000597.1 GCA_937900305.1 uncultured Pseudobdellovibrionaceae bacterium
AGACTAACGTGAACTCGCCGCCCATTTTAAGGCTCTCGACAGACATTCCTGTCAAAATTGGAGCCATTGCACCTATTGCAAGTGCTAGCATTCGCAGGCCAAAGATGGATTTCACCGACCGTCCATGTTTGCCAAGAAGGAACTTGACGAAGTCGATCGCGTTCGTGAGTGCGCCCGGATTGAAGTCCAGAGTGGCTCGCTCAACAAAAAAAGCTTCTCCATTCCAATGTTTCAAAAATTCTTCTTCTCGAACTTTCAGAGGACCTTGGACTGGATCCACCAAGAAAAGGAATCTCTGCTTTTTGGCTAAGAGTACGGCGAGTCTGGTTCCATAGACCACCAACACTGGACCAGAGAACTGGAGATCCAAAAGAGACGGGCGGAGTGCTGTGCAGGTCAATCCAAATTTCTCGAGAGCCTTTGCGATGGCAAGGTACGAAAGCCCGTCCCATCGCAATTCTGCAAGGACGGATTCGAAAGAGACCGGCTGATCGAGTATCTTTATCAAATTGTAGATCGAATCGGAAATGTTGTTGTGACTGGCAACTCCAAAACGAAGGGCTCCGTCAAAGAAGGGGAGTTGATTTGATCTCCATTCCTCCAGGGTCAGTGGTTCACCGGGCAATGGCTCCACGGCGGACCACTGGGGGAGAGGTTTCGCCGACTTGCGCAGAAGCTTGGGATTGTTGGAGTACCCCATGGCGTCAACCGCTCCAAATTTTTTGAGCAGCGATCTGATGTCGACTGACGATGCCATGTGAATTTGGCAACTCTGAGAAGCCGTGAGAGTCGAAGGGTGAGTTTCCGAAGTGGCTGCCAATTCATGCCAAGAACCTTCTTTGATCTCAAATCCGCGCTTAGGATAGTCGGTGCCTGTGACTCTGGCCTTTCCGCGACTGACAAAGATCAGCGAAGAATCGCTGATTCGCAAGGGGCGATCTGGTTCAATTGAAAATTCCTCCAGGGGAATGGTTTTGAAGATTTCGAAGATCTGAGATTGATTCAACGCGGACTCTTCCAAAAAAATTCGAAATTCACGAATCGCAGATGATGACACCGTCAACTTCAAGTAATGGAGAAGCAACTCATGTCTGGCGATGTGCTCAACGAAGTCATGGGCGGGAATTTGCAGAATCAGGGTGTCCGCTTCGGCCACGGCAGAGTAAGGAGAAGTCTGATTAAAAAGGATCTGTTTCAAACCCAAGCTGCGAGATTCGATGAGGAACCCAGCGGAGCGAACACGATCTTCGATTCTTTTTTTAAGTTTGAGGCCCCCCGAAAGAGGTATGTTGAGGTGCTCAAAATAGGTTCCTTGTTCACAAACTTTTTTACCCGATGTAAAGGTCGCAACCCTTCCCTTTTCTAAAGCCAGTTCTTCAAAATTAGGAATGAGTGTCAAGAGTGACTCTTTGCTAAGGACTGAGAGCAATGAGGATTTTATATTTATCATCGCACGTCACTCTGCCGACAAAAGACGATGGCTAAAGGCTGACAGCAAGGATTCAGAACTTGGTTTGAAGCGCACTTTCATTTCTTGCCCCACCAGCAGAGGCTCTTGCAAATCCTCGGGCTGGATAGTTACTGTCACTTTTCTTTCTGGCAATAACTTTGGTTCTTGAGAGGAGAGCAGGGGTTCGATGTGGGCAATCTTGCCAAAAACTGTCTTCACTTTTCCTTGTCGGGAGTAACTCACCTGAACTTGTTCATCAACATTCAAGTTTTCCAGAACACTGGGTGGTACGATGGTCTCAATTTTTCCCGAAAACTCTGTCGGAAGAATCCAAGCAATGAGATCGGTTTTTTTCACCTTTTGCCCGGAGAGAACAGAAATGTCCATAATTATTCCGGAAGTATTGGCATGGACGGAGCCGCTGTCGAGGGAGCTGATTCCTCTAGCGGGAGGGGATGGGAACTCTGAAGCTAGCAACGTGCCCCTGCTAACGAACTGACCCTTGCGTGCATAAAGTCTGACTTGCGAAATTTCGAACTCGGAATACAAAGGAATCCAATTCGATGAAGCTGCTATGCCGTCGAACACTGGACCACTCGGAACATGAACAAAAAAAGCAATTCCAAATGCCAACGGAAAGAGAGAGAACAGAGTGAATGCAAAGACTCGAGCCAGCTTTGATGGTTTTTCAGAGCAAAAATCCGCAACGCTCCATTTGACTTTGCTCGACGTGAACTCGAATTGATTTCGAAGTTTTGGCATAAACGACGTATCGGTAAATGCCGAGGAAATTGTAGAAGCGACATGCGGGAGCTCGACGAAGGCCTGCTAGATGGAGCTCAAAAAAGACCACCTTCAAGTGTGTAGATATATCTTTGGGAGAAATAGACTTTGGGACTGTAGAGGTCAAGGCTGGGAGCCAGAACGCAAAGTTCCGGGCTCAGAACCTGATGACCACTTGGCGAAAAAGTGAAACCGTTAGTTCTGGACGCCCTTGGCGTGGGAAAGGTGTAACTCTTGAAGTCACGGAAGAGCTCTTCGTAAGCCAGTGCATCGTGGACTTTTGCGTCCCACGGGTCCCAATATTGAAACTCAAAGAACAAGTGATCTTTCGATTGGGAATGCGGGGATACCTTAAGCAGAAGGACAAAATGCCCGAGACCGCGTTGCCAAACGTTTTTGCCGTTGCAAAGTTCCGCATGGTGAGCCGCGATTTGAAGAATGGCCAGGCGTTCACCTTTCAAGCTGATTTCCAACTGACGTTTGACTTTCGCACATAGATTCCGCGAATTTCCTTTGCGGTGAAACGACTGCAGCCGGGTTCCTTTGAACAGCTGAGGAAACGAAGGCATTAAACTCCTAAGTCCGTACTCCATTGTGAAACCAACTGTTTTATTGAAGTTTGGAAAATGATCATTGAGAAACTTCTGATAGTTTCGATAGGGAAAAGATTTGTCGTCAACAAGCGAAGCCATTGCTCTGAGATAGGCGTAAAAGGTCAGCGGGCCGCACTGATAGTCTCCTCGAAACCCTCCTAGTTGATCCGATAAAGAAAGTTGGCTGGTTCTTGGCAGCTTGAAATTCATTTTTATTCAAGACTCCGACATAAGAAAACTTGATTGATGCGCGGATAGCTTTTAAACCAGGAGGGCTCGTGCCAAGCGCCATGAAAAACTTGCGAAGGGAAAATCACCAAGCGATTGAACTTCATAGGTAGCAAATCGAAGCGCTCCCAGTGGTTTTGATAGCGACACCAATAGTTTTTGCCATC
>CALCCV010000598.1 GCA_937900305.1 uncultured Pseudobdellovibrionaceae bacterium
GCACCTTGCCCCAAAAATGGGGTCATTGGATGGGCGGCATCGCCAAGCAACACAATTCGTCCATCAATCCATGTACTCAACTCTTTGCGTGTAAAAATATCTGAAACATAGATAGTTGAATCAGGTGAATTTTCGATCATTTCTCGAATGGGCTCATGCCACTTCCTAGTCCTTATTGAAAGTTCATTTTTTGCTTTGTCTGGAGAAAGGCACGGATAGATATTCTCTTTTTCATTTAGGGTGGCCGCCCAATACATTTGATCACCGCCAAGTGAGCTTGCAAAAATCTGTATTCCATTTCCAGCTGTAAGAAAACCCCGACCAGACTGCACAAGGTCATGTTTGACACCTTTTGCTATTCCTCGAATAGAGGTTACGCCAAGAAATTGTGGCTTTTCTCTATCAAAAAAAGTCTCTCTAACTATTGAACGAAAACCGTCGGCGCCGACAAGGAGTCGGCCTTCGATCTTCACTCCATCCTCAAGTAAAGCAGTTACTTTTTCTTTAGTCTGCTCCACTCGGACAAGCCGCGAGCTATTTCTCAACTTTTCTTTTGGAAGTTTGGAAAGTAACGTTGAATGTAGCGAAGACCGCATCACCGTCATCGTAGGAGCTCCCCATTTGTCCTCCATTCCGCTAAAGTCCGCTGTACCTTTCACTCGGCCATTGGGGCACAAAAAAGGGTGAGCGTAAATCGGATCAGGAGAACAACCCATTTTAAGAAGCATAGGAAGGAGGCTAGAGTCGATAGCGGCTATAGCCTTGACTCCATTGGGAGTTAGGACAATTCCAGATCCAATTTCCCGAAACTCTTTTGCAGATTCGAGAACAATAGAATCGATGCCTTTTTTTTGAAGCGAATTGGCTAGAGCTAGTCCGCCGATTCCCCCTCCAACGATAACAATCCTATCACTCACATTTACCTCAATTTCGGAAGATGGGTACTTGCTTCTTTTAAAAGTTTAAGCAGCGCACGGTTCTTAATTTCTTTTTCATCACGGATCTTGACATGACGGAGAAGTTTTCCAGTCCCTTCAAGAAGGCCATCTGGATCGGAGAGGTCAGCTCCATAGTAGAATCCAAAATTGACGTGATTTTTTTGAGGAGCAATATAGCAAAAATGTTCAGACATTTTCTTGGGCCCCACTCCATAGCCAGACATACCTTGTCTTTTCCATGAAACCTCAGTCACTCCTGGCATCACCTCAGCGACAAGAGTACGAAGTTTTAGAGATATTTTTTTTACATCTTCAGTGGAACTCTCAATAACATCTTCGAATGTTCCCAAGTCATTGACAGAATTTATTTTCAATTTACTCATAATTACCTCTTACTTCATTTCTGCAATCACAATACCTTGACCATCCTGATCCTGAATCATGGCTTCAAATGCCCAAGGATGGTGTTCGGGTTCCATTACAAAAGTCACGCCTCGAGCTTTTAATTCTGATGCAGTCTTTTCAAGATCATCAGTAAACACCGTAAGGATAGCTTCGCGAGCCTCTGGTCTATATTTTTGATGAGTGACAGGCGTGCCAAGCTTAAAGACGATCCTAAACTGAGGATCATCTTTTGCCGAAACTGAAATCCAGCGATCACCGGGGCCTTCGCCAAAGACGCGATCTTCAACTAACTTGAAACCGAGTTTTTCGGTATACCATTTCTTCGCAGCCTCGAAATCGTTTACAAACACTGCAGTGATCGCAATCCGCTTAATTTCAGCGTGTGCTACTCCGGCAAAAAAAGTCGTCATAAGAACCGAAATCAAAAATGTTTTCATAGAATTTCTCCCTTGTTAAATAATGTTGCTTTGTCTTCAGCAAACTAATGGATTTCTGATCAATTTTTGTGTTGATCTTGCAGAGAACTGTCTAAAAAATAGACAGTTCTTTTAAGCATTTTATAGCGATTTAATAAGTAAAT
>CALCCV010000599.1 GCA_937900305.1 uncultured Pseudobdellovibrionaceae bacterium
CGATTGAAATCGCACCCCTCACGGTGATGTCTAAATCAGGAAACTCATTGCGGGCCACATCGCTGGCTGAATAAACCGAAGCTCCCGCCTCATTCACCATCACTATCGGAACCTCTTTGCCCAAGGCTTTCAGAACTTTGCGCATGAACACTTCGGCCTCGCGACCGCCAGTGCCATTGCCCACGGCAATGGCTTCAATACTGATTTGTTTCATGACTTCGCCAAACAAAACTTTCGCTTTGTCTTCGGCCGCATCCCCATGCAGCTGCATCACAGTGTGAGAAATGAAATTGCCACCCTTATCAATCAGGGCAATCTTACACCCCGTGCGCAAACCTGGATCCACTCCCAAAGTCACCTTTGGCCCAAACGGACTCGCCAACAAGAGTCGGCGAACGTTTTCAGCAAACACGCGAATGGCATCTTCATCTGCCTTCGTTTTTAAAATGCGATGAAGTTCGTTGTCGATGCTGGGTTGAACATACACACTTAGCGCCTGTTTCGCACACTGAACTAAAAATGCGCCAACAGCATTGTCAGGATTCGTTGTCGCAAATGACGAAAATTTACGTTGGAGAGCTTCATCATCACCTTGAAAGGCAAACGACAGCTCTTCCTCTTGCCAACCTCTTCTCATCGCCAAATAACGGTGAGATGTTTTGCTGTCTAAAAGATTTTTCAACGGCTCAGAGTACTCTTTGTACATTTCAAATTTCGAGTGCGGCTTGTAACCCTTCGCCACCTTCGTTTCCACTTTGCCCTGTTCCATAAAATGGTCCGCGGTGAACTTGCGAAGATCGGGCTCATTGGCCACTTTTTCTACGATGATGTCCTGCGCGCCCTTCAAAGCCTCTTCGTAAGTCTGAATCTTGCGCTCAAGGTTGATAAAGTTCTTCGCCTTCATCTCCATGGTTAGAGGATCTTGAAGAGCACCGTGACCCAAGTCCCAAATCCATTGCGCCAATGGCTCCAAACCGGCTTCGCGGGCCATGGTGGCTTTGGTTTTTTTCTTTTTCTTGAAGGGACGATAAATCTCTTCGAGTTCTCCCAAATCCCAAGCGACTTCAATTCGACGCTTAACTTCGTCAGTGAGATTGTTCTGCTCACCGATCTCTTTGACGAGAAACGCTTTGCGCTTCACTATTTCGTCATAAGTCGAATTGGCCTCAATCACATCACGGACCTGAACTTCGTCCAAGTTGCCCGTCTTTTCCTTGCGGTAACGAGCGATGAAAGGGACGGTGGCGCCTTCGCCGGCGAGTTCTAAAACCGCCATAGCCGAACGCGCATTTACACCAGGGACATGCTTCTCAAGATACCCTTGCAGGTTCTGATCCATTCACAATACCTCATCAAACAAAGAAGAATGAACTGCAGACGTAAGTGCTACGCCCTAAGAAGAAAATGAAAAAGGAAATCGGAGCAAAAGTCATCTGAATTGATTGTGATAACCCGAATACGCCCGGATGCGCAGAGCGCATCACTTGTGGCGGTACATGATCAAACCATGACTAGGGTCATAGGGAGACACGCCCACTGTCACACGATCCCCCACCACAACTCGGATGTTGAATCGGCGCATTTTGCCGCAAAGTTTTGCTGAAACTTCCACTGTGTTGTCGAGAAGGACTTTGTAGAGGCCGCCAGCGCCAGCGTCTACCACTTTTCCATCAAATTGTGCGAGATCATCTTTAGCCATGTTTTTCTTTTATAGGGAGCTTTACAGGCCAAAGCAAACAGAATTTCAGACCGCGAGACAGATACTCAGGCAAGATCCATCGCGCGAGAGAGTTGCACTCTCTCGAATTTTCCAACTTGATCACTTGCGATTGCTAATCAAAACGCGCTTGCCGTCTTGAAAAAGAACTTCGAGCCGATCATTTTCATTGCTGATGACCCAGCCCCAACCAAAAACCTTATGTTGCAAAGGTCGGGTGGCTTCAAAATGACCCTTGATATCATAAGTCTGAGCATCGTCTTTTACGAACTTCGCTTGCAGTTTTCTCCACTCTTCTGGAGTGCCCTCGATTTTCATCGCTTTGCTGCCCTTGCCTGAGGTTTCGGCTTTTTCCTTTGGCTCCTTCACCACAGCCGGCTCTTTGGTCACCACAGAGGTGGCCATAACCGATTGAGCCGACGTCGCCACCAAAGTGTTCGCCTTCCCTTTGCTCTTCCCTGCATTTTTGGACGCTGTGCTCTTGAGCACTGGGTCCGCAAAATCTGGTGCAACTTTCGTTGGCTCATTCGCCACCGGAGCCACAGTTTCAGCCTTGGCCTTTTTGGCCTCCCCTTTTGCCGTGCCTAGTGAGACTTTCTGTGTTGCTTTTTTTTCTGTGACAGGCGCCGCAGCCTTGACCATTTTGCCCGTCGGCTTCGCATCGATCTTCACTGGCGCTGCCTTTTTGGCCGCCGCTGCTTTCGCAGGTGCGATCGCCGCCTTGGAATTCGGTCTGGAACTCGCCTTGGAAGTGGCCTTGGCGCTCACGCCTCGTTGGCCCTTGACCTCCAAAGCCTTCGCCGATTTGGAATCAGAAATCGCTTTTAGATCCCTCTTTGCAGCACCAGCCTTTGCACCAGTTGGCACAGCCGCTTTCCCAGCAGCCTTTGGACCCTTCGCTTGAACTTTCGTTGCCGGATTCTTCGCCATCTTGACGCCTCACTCCTACTGGAATTGAAAACACATTCAAACTTGAAAACAAAATCATTTCAATATGGATTCAAAATTCCTAAAAAATTCTCTAACCTCAACTCGAATCAATAAAATCGAATCAATAAACTCGAATTATAAAACTCGAGCCGCTATACTCGAGCTGACACCTGTCAGCATACTCTGCCAAGATTTCTTTACGACAGATAATTTTAGATTCTTACGAGGATTGGGTGTATTTTTCAACTCCTGCTCAATATTGACGCTATGAAGTCCAAAAAAAGGGGGAGTTATGGTCGATCTTCAAACACTTTTGCGCGCAGACTCCCAGTTAAAATGGCAGTCTGGCCCTCAAGAAATGAATCTCACTAAGGTCGTTCTGCCTGAGCAGGCCGGCCCTGGACTTTTGTCCTATGCTTTCACCTTAGAATGGGCGCAGACCGCGCTGTCTCGGATGGCTGGAGCTCTCGTCGTTCCAGCCTCGTTGGTTGCCTCTCTCTCTGAATCTCAAGGAACAGCGCTGCTAGTGACATCGGATATCAAACACACCATGGCGCTGACTTTAAAACTTTTTGATCAGAAACAAATGAGATTTTCGTCGGCACCTTCAACTCCAGTCGCCGTCGCAGCCACAGCGCGGGTGTCTCCGTCGGCTTGGATCGGCGCGTTCGCTGTGATTGGCGAAAATGTCTCCATTGGGGCCAACAGCGTCATCGGCTCGCACACCGTTATTGAGCGAGATAGCCAAATTGGTGAGCATTGCGTGATTCATCCGCAAGTTTTTGTTGGTGCCCAAACTCAGATTGGTGATCGCTGCGAAATTCACCCTCACACCACCTTGGGCAGTGACGGATTTGGTTATGCGACGGATCGAAAGTTTCGCCATCATAAAATTTCTCAACTGGGCCACGTCGAAATTGAAGACGATGTCGAAATTGGCGCAGGCTGTGCGATTGACCGCGGAGCCCTAGGCCCCACCCGAATTCGACGCGGCACTAAAATCGACAACCTCAGCCACATCGCTCACAACGTGGAGGTGGGTGAAGACACTCTGTTGGCGGCTGGGTTCATGGTCGCCGGGTCCACGACCATTGGTTCACGAAACATGTATGGGGGATCCTGCGTCGTCACCGATCACGTCCATGTGGGCGACGATGTCATTGTTGGGGGCCGATCGACGATCACCAACGACGTTAAAACTCCAGGCCGCTATGGCGGCTACCCTCTCCAACCCCTGAAATCCTATTTGCGCAACCTTGCACTTCAGACTCATTTGGTAGACATTCGCAAAGATTTGCAACGCGCCCTCAAGGCTCTCGGACTGACTAGCACCGATTCGCAAGATTCGTGACAGCGGCAAAATAAGCGGGAGCCACGAGACCGTTGCCCAACCAACCGGACCAACATAAAACAGGAGACCCACACATGCCTTACGAACTCTACAAAGTGTTCCATCTCTTCGGACTTTTTTTATTGCTATCTGGATTGATGGCGTTGATCTTTGCGCGCTGGAATCAATCCGAGGTGAAACCCAGGCTCCGCAAGTTTTCCATGATTGCACATGGCGTGGGTTTGGTTCTGATGTTGGTGAGTGGATTTGGTTTGCTCGCTCGCCTGGGTTTAGTGAGTGGACTGCCCCTTTGGGCCTATATCAAAATTGGAATTTGGCTGTGCATGGGCGCCGCAATTTCGCTAGCCAAGCGCTACACGAAGGCCCCAGTGAGTTACGGCCTTATCATCGCCCTCGTGACACTCGCTGCCTGGACCGCGATTTATAAGCCAGGGGTTTGAATTTCTCCTGCTCCCCTGCTAGCAAGCTATTAGACTATTAGAGTTTGACCATATCATAGCGTAAGAATCGACACTCAATCGGCCCATTGTAAACAAAATGGCGCTGATTGGCTTTCAGATGTAAATCTTGAATGAGATTCTTATTGCCCGACAGGACCCAGCAACTCCACTTTGGAAATTTGTGTTTCAATGTAAATCCCAAGTCGCGGTAGACGTCGCGAAGATTGTCTTCTTCGCCAATGCGCGCGCCATAGGGAGGATTCACGATGGCCATACCCGCTTCCACCGGCGCTTCGACTGCGGCAATGTGCTCACGATGCCACTCAATGACATGGTCCACTCCCGCTCGACGAGCGTTGTCTTTGGCTTTTTGCAGGGTCACCTTGTCCAATTCATAACCATGAAACTTAAAGGGCAAATCGGGTTTTTCCTGTTCCACTGCCTCATTGACCAACGCCTCCCAAGCTTGAGAGTCAAAATTGAGCCACTTTTGAAAGGCGAAACCCTTACGCAAAACCCCGGGTGCGACATTCAAGGCCATCAATGCAGCCTCGATGACAAAAGTTCCAGCGCCCGTCATTAAGTCGATGACCGGTTGGTCTTTTTTCCACCCCGTCAGGCGCAGCAAACCGGCCGCCAGATTTTCTTTCAGAGGGGCTTCTCCCGCCGCCTTTCGATAGCCACGCTGAAACAGGGAATCTCCCGACGTATCCAAGGCCACTTGAAAAACATTTCGATTTCCGCGGATCACGATTCGCAAGTCAGGATTGGCACTGTCCACGTTCGGCCTTTCACCCGTTTTGTCGCGAAATTGATCGACGATGGCATCTTTGACTTTCATAGCCACATATCGCTGATCTCGCATCATACAGTCCTGCACACCCGCATCGACCGCAATCGTCCCTTTTTCGCTGATGTATTTTGTGAAATCATGTTTCAAGATCTGGCCGTACAACTCTTCAGGCTGATAGGCCGTAAAATCCAAAACGGGCTTCAAAATTCGAGAAGCAATTCGCGAGTGCAAATTGGCTTTGTAGCAACCACTCCACGGCGCCTCAAAAGTCACTCCACTGCTGTTGCGGCGGAGAACCTTTAAATCCAAATCAAGAAGTTCAGCTTCGAGCGCTTCAGACAATCCATTCGGGGCGGAGGCATAAAATTCTGGCATCGGCAGCATCCTTCTTTCAAAAAACTTAAGAGATCGCGGAAGAAGGAAACCGGCAAAGAAACGACCTGCACAACCGCACGCCATCTCTCGTCTGCACCCTTCCGCAGCGAAATTTCTGAGTTTGGCTCCATCGCCAACCTCAAACCTGAAAAAATAATCAGTGGCAGGGTCTATAGCACAGACTCTGTTTGAATAGCAACGTGAGCTTCATTTCTGTAAGCCTTACTCTCAAACCCGCGCACCGCCACAGGGCCTGTGGCGGACACCCCTAGGTTTCAGTGTAGCGAGGACCACCACCGCCTTCGGGCACAGTCCACTCGATATTATCGAATGGACATTTGATATCGCAGGTTTTGCAATGAATGCAGTTGGTGTAATTGACTTGCAAATCAAACTGGCCGGGTTTTTTGGATGCCGGCAACATTTCATACACACTGGCGGGACAAAAAACCACGCAGGGCGATTTAAATTCAGGATGGCAAACAGTTCGGCACACATCCACGTCTTGGACAATCAAATGATTGGGCGAATCTTCGTCGTGCATCGTTCCCGTCAAATACACCGATCCCAATTTATCAAAAAACAATTGATTGTCGACTTTGGGCAATTGATTTTCCTCACGCGAAAATGGATCTGGGCCCCAAACTTCAACCGCCTTCTCGGTGGTCAAAGCATCGCGCTCTGAATTCATTTCATCGACGAATCCTCGACCGCCAGTCGCCTCTTGCGCCGCCAACAAAGGCAGCGAGGCCACAAATCCTTTGGCCAAAGACTGGTGAAAATTTCGCACTCGGTACAAATCGGATTTAATTTGAGAGGCTTGGACCAAATCATGATAGCCCTTAGTAGTCGCTTCATCAAACGAGCTCTGACTGACGAGCCCCTTGAAAATCATTTCGGCGCCACACATCCCCGACCGCATCGCCAAGTGAATCCCTTTCAGCTTTTGCACATCCACCATGCTGGCTGAATCTCCGCAAACAATCCAACCCTGACCATAGAGTTTTGGCATCGAGTACCAACCACCCGCCGGCAAAGTTTTGCCCCCGTACGCTAAAACTTTGCCGCCCTTTAGCATCTTCTGCAAAAAGGGATGCGTTTTCAGCTTCTGCAATTCTCGGTGGGGATCTAGAAGCGGATCATGCGAATCTAAATAGGCCACTAACCCCACGATCACTTTGTCTCCGGGCAGGGTATAAATAAAGGTCCCGCCCATCGACTCTTTCAACGGAAAACCTAAGGTGTGAATCACTTGGCCAGCTTCGATCGTTCCAGGAGGACATTGAATAATTTCTTTAACCCCCTCCTCAAAAACTTCAGGATTTTTTCCGGCCCACACATCAAATTTACGGGACAATTGACGAAACAGAGATCCTCTCGTGCCTTCCGCAAAAACCACGACTTTAGCCTTCAGCAACAGCCCGGGTTCAAAATTGGGTTTCGGTTGTCCATTCTT
>CALCCV010000600.1 GCA_937900305.1 uncultured Pseudobdellovibrionaceae bacterium
AGAACCGGAACTCCCAAGCTGCCCAGAATATTCTCCATCGCCGTATTGGACTGGCGAAGTTCGGTGCTACGGACATTGAGCTCTTCGTTTAACGTCGTCAATTCCTCATTGGTGCTTTGCAACTCTTCATTCGTCGTTTCGAGTTCTTCATTGGTTGCTTGCAGCTCTTCGTTTGCGGCAGAGAGCTCTTCGTTAAGCGATTGCAATTCTTCGTTAGAAACTCCCAACTCTTCAACCACTGTTTGCAAATGCTCTCGAGTGATGGCCAATTCCTGATCCAATTCACTCACTCGCAAACTCAACGTCGACGAGTCTCCCGTAGCCACATTTTTTTGAATCTTGCGACTCGGAATCATCTCAAACGTCAGCAAAAACAATTGTTGACTTGCGTAGGGCTGATGCCCCTGTTCGACAAAAAAATTGAGGGACATGGAAAACATGTCAGCGATTTCGCCCGCAGCGGTGAGCCTAGTTCCAGGTCCATGAAATTTGAGAGGTCGACTCTTTTGCGAAGACTTCGAGCGCAATAATTTTTTCATCAAGACTTGAAGCTCAACCCCTGCATCCTTCGGCAGCATGCGAAATAAACGCATATCACTGGTGCCGATGGGAACACTTAAAAAGTGCGAAGCCGCACCCAGCAAATTTTGAATCACTCCTTGCTCATCGATGACGGCGCAGGCCAGCCCGAGCTGCTCGATGAGCTGCAGACTGGCCGATTGAGCAATGGTTTGCAGAGATTGGCTAAATCCCGCTGATTTGGTTGGCTGAAATACGTTTCTGTGAGTGTCCATCGCCCGATTGAAACGTGGGCTCGACACGGCCTTTTTTGCAAAGAGCTTCGCCGATCGATCCACCACCTCAAATTCAGAATTTTTTCCACTGATGTTTTCAGACTGCCCCAGGAGTAAAAAGCCCCCAGTCACCAGGGAGTAATGAAAAACGTCGAGAACTTTCTCTTGCAAAGTGCCGTCGAAATAAATCATGACATTCCGACAAGCGATAAAATCCATCTTCGTAAACGGTGGATTTAGCGTGAGATCGTGGCGCGCGAACACCACCATGTCGCGAATCACCTTTTTTAGTTCAAATTGTCCATTGCGGGAATCAAAGAATTTTCGAACATAAATGCGCGGCAGATTTTGCAGATCTTTTTCCGTATAAGATCCGAAACGAGCTCTATTTAAAGCCTCGTGATCAAGATCTGTTGCAAACACTTTGCAAACAATTGATTTTTGCAATTCTTCCTGGCACTCCATCAAAATCATGGCGTAGGAAAAAGCTTCTTCTCCGGTGGCGCAACCCGCACACCATATTCTAATTTCGTCTCGACGTGGGTCTTTTCTTTTGATTAAGCTGCGAAACAATTCAATGACTCGATCAAAAACCTCTCGGTCCCGAAAGAACGAAGTCACGCTCACTAGAAGTTCTTGAGCCAAAATTTGCGCTTCGTTTGGATTGCTTTTAAAAAATCTCAAGTAGCCATCCAGCGATTCCACTTGCAATTGCGCCATCCTCTTTCGCACTCGCCGTTCAACCGTGGAAAACCGATAGGAACTGAAATCTGTTCCCGCACTCTTTTTCACAATCGCAAAAATTTCTTTATAAAGTTTTTCTGACTTCGGATCTGAAACATCCGCTGCATTCATTTTGTCACGATCATTCAAGCCACTGAGAGTCTGAAGTCTTTGTGCAATCTCTTTGGGGGTGCCGACAAAATCAGCCTGAACAGCTTCAATCGCAGCATTGGGCATGCTGGGATATTTCGCGCTCGATGGCGTCTGGACAAAAACTTTGCCACCGTGATCTTTCAGCTCAACCACACCTTGGGACCCATCACTTCCACTTCCAGAAAAAATAATTCCCAAGCCCATCGAACCTTTTGCAACACCCAAAGATCCAACTAGGCGATCCACCGACGGCTTCGGTCTCAACTTGGAACTCGATTTTGTAAGAATGATTTTGTTATCCACAAAATCGCCATCAAAATTGGGCGGAATGATGTAGACCTTGCCGGGCTCCAAAGTCTGATTGGTGGATGCCGCCAAAATCGGAAGACTCGAGTGTTTATTTAGAAGTTCAACCATGACACTCTTGGAGTGAGGAGCTAAATGCTGCGCAATCACAATTGGATGAGGCAATTTCTCTGGCAAAAATTGCACAAATTCCATCAGGGCTTCAAGGCCTCCGGCCGAGGAGCCAATGGCAATGGTCCACTTCTCCCCTGGTTTTTCTGGCAGCTTTTCTGGCAATTTCTCAGGTGATTGCACTGACGATTTCGCTTGGGATTTTTCCGCAGATTTCACCGCAGATTTCAAGTCCGGTTGGCCCAACCTTGTCTTCTCGAGCCTTTTCATTTTTCTTTTAGCCAAACAATGCTCTCTTTTTCTAAGGCCGCGCGCCACAGGACGTGCGACAATGTCCCTGCTTAAAAAGATCCCTGCCACTGTAGGAGGCCTGGCAGAGGTCGTCAACGCCGGCGCCACCCCATCCCACCTCCTTAAGTTTAAAAGTTTAAGCCATTGGGAACCGAAAGCGAGATGAAAAACTCTGACCTTTCACAGAGCATTTCTCCACCGAAATTTCACATTCACGCCGTCAGCGCAAATCGCTGAACTGCAACGGCGGCATTAAATTGCCATGCGCCACAACTGAAACGTGGACTTCATTAAAAAAAATGTTGTTTAATTTCTCAACCAAAGGATTTTCAGTGTTGCTTCAAGAATTGCGAATCGCGACGGCCTCCGCCCACAAACAGCTCGAACAATCTCTGGCTTTGCAGTCGCAGGCTTTCACATTGGGTCACTATAAAAATTTATTGCTGGCCTGGTACAAAGTGTTGCAGACTCTCGAACCCAGAGTTTGGGACCACGAAGAGTGGCGGAAGTTGGGAGTGGAAACCACCGCCCGCCGGCGCGCCAAACTTCTTTTCAGCGACCTACAGTTCTTCAATTTGATCCCATCGCTTCGCCCTGAAGCCCCAATCGATACACAGTTTGGTGAATTTCCGAAATCTTTCGCGGCCGCCTTGGGCTGTGCCTATGTCTTAGAGGGTTCGACACTGGGAGGGCAACTGATCGTCAAGACAGCCGCTCACCGTTGGAATTTGCATCCCGGTGCGGGGGCGACCTTTTTTGCAGGTCACGGCTCCGACACGGGAAGATTGTGGCGAAATTTTTTGGCTGGTCTTGAGCAATGGGACACGAAGAATCCGAAGAATGCGACGGCAGTCACAGATGCCGGCCGAAGAACTTTTCAAATTTTTGAAACGCAACTCTCAAAGTCAATTTGCAACCTTCACCCATCGAAAGTTGCAAGATGAACTGAATCAAAGATTCAATCTCACTCAGTTCAGAATCTTTAAAATCCGGTTTCCTCAAAAGGAACAAACCCTCGGCGCATGGTGTTTTCAGCCACAGAAATCGGCTCCATGAACTGTTTCAAATAATCAATGCCGCCAGCTTTGCTGCCGATGCCAGACATTTTGTAACCACCGAAAGGATGCCGTTCGACCATCGCGCCGGTGATGCCGCGATTGATATAAAGATTTCCAACTCTAAACTCTTGGCGAACTTTTTTAATGTTTTCAGGGCTTCGCGAATAAAATCCACCCGTCAGAGCATAGGCCGTGCTGTTTGCCATCTGTAGAGCCTGGTCCAAATCT
>CALCCV010000601.1 GCA_937900305.1 uncultured Pseudobdellovibrionaceae bacterium
TCTACGGAAAATGCACGCAATTTTCAAATCAGGGCTCTCAGGCGGAGTGCTTTGCAAAGTCAATTTATTGGATACATCTATATTGAAATTTTTGATGCGATCTTATGATCGCGCGGGCAGGAGGGACGGTGAATTTGAAACACCTGACGGACCAACAGTTGATCGCGGCGACAGACGTGGCCGCAAAAGTAGAGGTCTCAGCGATGACTCATCTTCTTCATCATCTGGCGGAGATTCAAAGGCGACGCTTGTTCTCGGTGTATGCGGTGAATTCGCTTTTTGAATACTGCGTAAAGAGACTCAAAATGAGTGAGCCGGCAGCCAGTCGTCGTGTGAACGCTGTGTTTGTCTTAATGGATGTACCTGAGATCGGAGCAAAGCTGCAATCTGGCGAATTGAGTTTGAGCAACGTGAGCCAGGCGCAGACGTTCTTTAATCAGGAAGCGAGAATGGCAGAGGCATTAACATCACCGGAAAAGGCTCGAATCTTAAAGAGTATAGAGAACAAAGGAGCACGGAGGGCCAAAGAGATTTTGGTGGCAAGCTCGTCAATCCGAGTGGAGTTACCAAAGGAAGGAATGCAGCCGATCTCTGCAGAGTTCCATCATCTGACCGCCGTTATCGATGAAGAGACAAAGGCGGGACTGGAGAGATTACAAGAAATTTGGTCTCATTCTGGTAGTCAGCGTGGTTTTGGTGCGATGTTGAAAAAGATGACAGAGCTTTGTCTTTCCCAAGTGGATCCATTGAAAAAATCCAAACAGGTCAGCAGGTCCGCGAAAAACTCAGAAAAATCTGCATCTAGAGTATCGGAGACTGAGGTTGAGATTCAGTCAGAGTCCGCGACACGAGTCGAGACGGAGACAACGACTCAATCGGTGGTTTTGGATCAGCTACCGACTCCGACGTCGGAGTCGGCGCGATCTCGGCACATTCCGGCTCGAGTGCGGCATGCCGTGCAGGTGCGAGACGGAGGGAGTTGTGCATATATAGATGGATGTGGAGATCGATGTAGCTCTCGGACATTTGTGCAGTTTCATCACCTGATTCCGTTTGCTTGCAGCGGAGAACATACGGTGGAGAATATTGAACTTCGCTGTTTTTCACATAACCAGCGCCACGCGATTGATGACTATGGCACTGGAGTTCTGAGTAGGGGGGAGCTGCGACCCTAGCGCACCGTTTCTGGTTTGGCGCCTGCGGTGTGAAGATTGCGCGCGAAGTAGCCTTCGTCGAAATTAAGAATTTCTTCACCATGGAGAGAGTCTAAGCCCTCCACTTCAGTTTCGTGGGGCACACGGAGTGGCACGAACATTCGGATAATAAGGAAAAGGCCAGCGGTCATTCCGAACGAAAAGAGAGCCACAACGCCTGCGGCAGTGAGATTTGCAAAAAACATTTTTGTCTCTCCGTAGAGAAGGCCCGAAGTGGCTGCAGGATTGATGGTGGGTGATGCAAAGACACCTGTGAGTATCGTGCCCAAGAGGCCGCCAACTCCGTGGCAAGCAAATACATCGAGTGTGTCATCGACAACGTGAAACCATTTTTTGAACGCACGAACAGCGCCGTTGCAAATTAAACCCGCACACAGGCCAATAAAGAGGGCTGCTGGAACTCCTACATAACCAGCCGCAGGTGTAATGGCCACCAGACCTGCGACTGTGCCAACGCAAGCTCCGACGAGAGTTGGTCTACCAAGTGTCCAATCAAGCATCATCCAAGCAAAAAATGAAGCCGCACATGCCAAAAATGTATTGGTGAACGCCTGCGCAGCGATGCCGTTGGCGGCAAGGGCTGAGCCTGCATTGAAACCGAACCAGCCAAAGGTGAGCAACGCAGTTCCTAAAACCACGAGAGCGATATTAAAGCTCTTCATGGGGGCACGTCCAAAATCGTGCCGTTTACCTAAAAATAACGAAGCTGCTAAGGCAGAAAACCCTGAACTCATGTGAACAACTAATCCGCCTGCAAAATCCAAAGCTCCGAGACTTGCGATCCAACCTCCGGTACCCCACACCCAGTGGGCAATTGGGCAGTACACAACTACGATCCAGAGGGCCATGAATGGAATCCACGCTTTGAAATTGATTCGCTCGGCGAAGGCACCGGTGATCAGCGCAGGCGTGATAATTGCGAACATCATTTGAAACGACATAAATAATGTATGGGGAATTGTCGGGCCGAATGTTTTGTGGGGCTCCATTCCGACTCCACCCAATAGGAGCCAATTGAAATTTCCGATCAAACCTCCGACGTCACCAGAGAACACCAAGCTATAGCCGCAGACGGCCCATAACACACCCACCACTGCCATTGCACTGAGGGATTGGAAGAGAGTCGACACAACGTTCTTCGCCCGAACCATTCCCGCATAAAAAAAGGCGAGGCCCGGGGTCATAACTAAGACCATTGCTGTCGCCACTAACATCCATGCTGTATCGCCCGTATTCATCAATGAGGGTTCCATCAATATTCCTTTCGGTGATTCGTTATTTAATTTGGATTTATTTTTAGAAAATATTCTTTGATGAAGCGTAACAAGTCGATGGGAGAGGAACCAAGCAAAATGCCATAGCCACAGTGACTAAATTGAAGAAAAGAGAGAGTAAAAACTCTGAATGAACTCTAAGTCGGAAAAAACTGTAGAGTAGAATTTCTATTCGAGATTTGGGATATTGTTGGAGAAAGTAAGTGAGCGGAAAAGATAGTGGCAAGATGAGATAACGAGTGCGTGATTACGGAAGTACCGCCGGTCGCATCGTCCAATGAACCTAGAGATCTTGGAGAGCTAAGAGATTTTATTGAGCTTACAGAACTTAGAGATCAAAAGAAAAATTCGATCGCCGCGAGAGCAGGCGATCGAATTGCTGCCATAAAGTAAAGTTAGCTTATGGCCAAAACTGTCCACCATCACATGAGTAGATGTCCGCGTCGTTTTGAGTGCCGGGAACATGGCAAGCTTTGCGCTGTCCAACAGACCACTGATTGCAATCGGCATTGCAAGATAACAAACCACCGCTGTAGCTGCGGTCACGGCCTTCATAGCGCCAGCCGAAGCTGGGTTGTGGAGGTTGGAATCGCTGACGACAAACATACATTTCGGCGTCATTCTGAGTTCCTGGAATGCGGCAACCCATCAATTGACCTTCTGTGAATTGATTACAGTCAGATCCACAAGACAAACTGCCACCATTGTAGTTACGGTCCTTGTGAGAATATTCCCAGTCATAACCACCACCGTGGCCAGGAAATCCGCCCCCACCGGGGAATCCGCCACCACCACCGTGCCCAGGGAACCATCCCACTTGAGCTTGTGATTGCATTGCAAAACTTGTGAGAACAAAAAGAACCGCAAAGATCGTTGATTTCATTAAAATCCCCCATTGGATTTGATTTGTTTTATAGGTCCCCATGACGGGTTACACGAGTCTTGTGCTTAGCAATGGTTGTGCCTAGCTAAATGGGGTCAAAACATCACCATCCACTGTCCGCCGAAGTGTAGTGGAGATTGCTTTGCTCCAGGCAGGTTCAATCTTTCACCACTAGCCCATAGATCGCCTGAGTGATTCGTTTCGGGTCTGCAACTCGAGCACATGGACCTAAGATAGGCTGGAAAGTGCTTTCAGCGTGATTTCCACATCGCTAGATTCATTGAATGCGTGTGTGGAGAGACGTACACCAGGTCCCCTCAGTGCATGACTAATTCTAAATTTACTTAATTGATCTGTGACTATTTTTAAGTTGCTAATTCGGCGATGTGAGAAGTTGATGAAGCTAGGGGCGGCATCACGCGGGGAATGTAGCGTGAAACCAAGACTTTCGAGACCCTGCCGCAGTTGATTTGCAATTCGTGAAGCTTCTGATCGAATCACGTCGACACCGGTCTCACGCACCAATTTTGCCGAAGCTCCCAGGGCCGTAATTTCAAGAACCTGTTTAGAGCCTGATTCAAAGCGAAGTGCATCGCGTTTTGGAAGGCAGTGCAAATCTGCAGGATCATCGCAGTTGCCATAAGTTGACGATCCAATTGTTAGGGGTTTTAGAACTGGTATCAGTTCATCACGCAAGATTAAAAAACCAACCCCAACCGGACTGACCAACCATTTGTGACTCCCGCCGCAGATGGCATCGAGGCCCAGGTTTTCGAAGTGAAAAGGAAGAATTCCAAAGCCTTGAATGACATCGACAACTGTCCAAATATTGCGGGGCTTTGCGAATTGCACCAATTTTTGTAGGTCTGTCACTGAGCCCGTTTGAAATTGAACCCAGGACACTGCAATCACTCGAGTGCGTTCCGTCACATGGGCCAATAAGTTGTCAAGGGGAGTGGAAAGATTGTTTTCGCTCTTAGCGAGAACCAATTTTGCATTTGAACGAAGGCAGGCCTCGCGCCAGGGATATAGATTTGATGCATACTCTTGGTCCCAAGTGAGAACTTCATCTCCTGGATTGAGAGAGCGACCAAAGGCCACCTGCGAAATAGCACCGGCGGTACTTTGAAAAAAAGCGACTTGACCTGGTTTGGCTCCGGCAAGTTCAGCTAATTCCGCTCGGGCGGTTTCGGCAGCAGCCATGTAAGCATCGTTGCAATGCATGCCCTCTTCATGAAATCGCTCGAGCCAAATTTGCGCTGTCGCGACAGAGACCGACGAGACAGGCGCCAACCCGGCATTGTTCAAGTGCACAAACTGCGTCTTCTTTGAAAAACAGGTTTTAAAGTTGGCTAATTTTCCAATCTCCTCGGTCGTCATATTTCGATCTCATTCCCATGTTAAGTCTGAATCTAAGTCTGATTTTCAATAACAATCATCATCATATATCTTCTTCAAGCTCCGCATCCCGCTAGATCGATGTTTGGTTTCAAAAGACCTTCGCTTTCGTTGGCCTAGTCCCGCTGCCAATGCGTTTCAAAAGGGATCTTTTCGCTGGCGTTACAGGCGCTGCCAAATCATCAAATGCGAAACAATGTATTGGTATTTTCGTTCATGTTCGCGAATCAACAGCGGGAGGTTCTCTTGTCGCAACAATTGAAATTCGGGCCCAATAATTTTTGAAATAGCATCGGGACTTCGCAGAGGGCCGTGGCTTTCGTTTTTTCCGCCCAGCCACGATTCTTTAGGAGTGTGTTGCTCAAGCCACGAGTATGGGGACACCAAAAAAAGCAATCCTCCTCGGCGAACGACGCTGCGACTTCCGCCCATGGACTTCAAACTGGCGACGGGATCAGGAAGTCGGCACAACAAGTTGGCCATGAGGACGGCGTCGAAATTTTGCAGCTCCTGGCTCAATTTGCATGCATCACCTTCGGCAAAATGAATTCTTTGGGAATTTGAGTTTTGTGGTCTGCGTACCGTCAAGCGTGTGCGCAGTTCACCTTGATCTCTTCG
>CALCCV010000602.1 GCA_937900305.1 uncultured Pseudobdellovibrionaceae bacterium
TGAGACAAAGATTGAAGTGGTTTTTCTTTGAAAGTCGTTAAGGACTGAGTCACCCATTCGTCAACTGGATCAGTTAAAAGCAAAGCTTCATAGCCCTTGTCTAACACGCGCTCCAAATATGGACTGCGGCGAACTTGTTCTAGCGAATCGCCAGTCAAAAAGTAAATTCCTTTTTGATCGGCTTTCATACGACCCACGTACTCTTCAAGGGTGGTCCACTGGTCTCCTTGGGTGCTTTTGAACAACAAAACGTCTTGCAGTTTGTCTTTGTGTTGCGGTTCTTGCGGCAGACCTTCTTTGATGGTGGGACCAAACTCATTCCAAAAAGTTTCATAAGCTGGTCGTTCTTTGCTCAGCATTTCTTTGAAGGTCGCCAAAATTTTGTGCACCAGGTTTTTGCGAATCTGGTGCACTTGGCGATCTTGCTGCAACATTTCGCGCGAAACATTCAGTGAAAGATCCGAACTGTCCACCACCCCGCGAACAAATCGCAAGAACGTAGGCAAAAGCTCTTTAGAGTCATCCATGATAAAAACGCGTTTCACATAAAGACTGAGTCCAAAGTCATAGTCTTTCATGTAGTAGTTCCAAGGTTTTTTGCCCGACAAATACAGCAGCGCCGTGAACTCCATCGTCCCTTCCGCGCGGTAGTGAATCGTTTTGAGCGGCTCACTCCAGTCGTGCGAGAGGTGATGATAAAACTCCTTGTGTTCTTCAGCTGTGATTTCAGTCGGTGGTTTGAGCCACAACGCCTTCATCGAATTGAGTGTCTCATCTTCCTTTTCCGTTTTGAGCTTGATAGGGTAGGCAATGAAGTCGGAATACTTCTTCACCAGAGATTTTAAAACCCATTCGTCCGTGAAATCTTGAACTTTGTCGTCATCGCCAAATTCTTTCAAGTGCAGAACAATCGAGGTTCCCACGCCTTCTGGTCGAGGAACAGAGCTGATGGTGTAAGTTCCGTCGCCACTAGATTCCCACAGCGCGCCCTCATTAGTTCCCGCTTTTTGAGTGTGCAAAGTCACTTTGTCGGCAACCATGAACGATGAATAAAATCCCACGCCGAACTGTCCGATCAGATCGGGTCGCGTGGTTTCGTCTTTGTTAAATTCCGGCATTTTCGTTCCCGAGCGAGCGATCGTTCCGATGAACTCTTGCACCTCGCTGGCGCTCATTCCAATTCCACCATCCGAAATCTTCAATGTTCGAGTGGCCTTGTCAGGCACTAGGCGAATTTCATAAGCGTGCTCACTCGGCAAGCTTAGCTCGCTTGATTTCACCACGTACTTCAATTTATCAATCGCGTCTGATGCATTCGAAATCAACTCTCGCAAAAAAATTTCTTTCTGCGAATACAGAGAGTGAATCATCAAATCTAAGAGCTTCTTAATTTCGGCATTAAAACTGTGTGTCTGTTTCATCTATAGGTCTCCTCAATCGGTGTGCGAATGTATAAAGGTTTGGGCCTTAAATGAAAAAGAATTACGCGGCGCAAGCTCCCTTTGTCAAACCTTTGCCAAAAGCGCGTTTTCACTGCCAGATTTATACAATCCCTGACTGCCATCGGAGATCTCTATGCCGACACCGCCTTCCGCCATTTTTGACATTTCGCCCCTCATTTCCGAACGCACCGCCGTTTTTCCCGGCGATACGCCTTTCCGAGCGCGCAATCTCCTCAGTTTCGACACTGGCGATCACCTCAAGCTCTCCAGCATCGAAACCACCGTCCATCTCGGCGCCCATGCTGATGCAACCAACCACTACCATGCCTCCGGAGCAGGCATCGAAGCCCGTGAGCTTCATCGCTACCTCGGGTGCGCCCAAGTCATCGAGGTCGCTTGCGCTCCAGGCACGCGCGTGCAAATCAGTGATTTGCGTATAGACGTCAGCGCCCGCCGCCTCCTCATTCGCACCAACTCCTTCCCCAATACTGACCAATGGACGGACGACTTCGTCTCGCTCTCCCCCGAGCTCATCCACCACCTTCACTCCCTCGGAGTCCTCCTCGTCGGAATCGACACCCCCAGCGTCGATCCTGCCACCTCCAAAACTCTCGAAAGCCACCAAGCCCTGTGGCAAACTCAAATCGCGGTGCTCGAAGGCCTGATTCTCGGTGGCGTCCCGGCAGGCACCTACCTGCTCAGCGCCCTCCCCCTGCGCCTGAAAGGCGCGGATGCCTCCCCAGTCCGAGCGGTTCTCCTCCCCCCAAATTACGACTTCACCTAACCAAAAAAACAAATTACCCGAAGACAATCGAATGCAAGAACCCAACAATCCGAAAACAAATTTTGCGTCACCACAAAACGGGGAAAAGCGACCCGGAACAAAAATTAAAATTTCCAAGAAAGGAAACCACTGCCATGGCCATTTCTTCCTCTATCCTGCTCCCGCTCTCGCTCCCGCTTATTCTCACGTTCACGTTCTCGCTACTCAATCCAGCAGCAGCCCGAGCTGCCAATTCCGAAACTCAATCCCAATCTCAATCCCAATCTCAATCTCAACCTCAACCTCAATTTCAACCTCAATCTCCACCAGTCGCGCCCGCGCAAGAGCAATCTGGCGAAATCAACACTGCCATCGTCGGCCTTTGGAAAACCATCGATGACAAAAGCAAAGAACCCAGAGCCATCGTGCAAATCACCGAAGAGAACGGCGTCCTGCACGGAAAAATCATCAAACTTTTTCCCCGCAAAGATCGTCCACCAAATCCAACCTGTGAAAAGTGCGAAGGAGACAAAAAGAATCAACCCATCCTTGGCCTCGAATTTCTCTGGGGTCTAAAAAAATCCTCAGACACCAAATGGGAGGGCGGCGAAATCCTCGACCCCGAATCCGGCAGCGTCTACTCCTCAAAAGCCGAACTCATCGAAAACGGAAACAAACTAAAGGTGCGCGGCTTTCTCGGCATTTCCATTCTCGGTCGAACGCAAGTTTGGGAGCGCGCGGTTGGGGAATAGGGGGAATAGGGAAGTAGGGTGAATATGTGTTCCGAAGGAAAATCAGGAATCAGGAAAGCAAAAATTGATCTAGATTCACTCTCTCTTACTCTCATATTGAATTGAAGGGTCGATTCGTTTACCTGCCATTTGCGTTTGGAGCAACTGTTGCATTTCAACACCTCCGCGGTCATAAATTCTCCGCAATGTGAGCCAGTTCAATTTTCATGTATGTCAATTATTTCGACATGCAAAAGTATTACAATACGACGTGAAATATCATTAAAGTGACGTTGGCGAAATTTTGAATTGCGTCCCTAAATTGCATTGAGAGTCGTCGGGGGTCTTTTGCAGAATCGGACATACAACGTCATCATCTTTGTTTCTATGCATATTCTTTGCATTGTTGCCCTTTTTCACGCTTCAAAAGTCGGAGTTCTCTGTTTGTTTTTGGGGTGGCTTTTAACTGGCATCGGCATAAGCGTTGGTTACCACCGGCTCATCACGCACAAGTCCTTTAAAGCGCCACCTCTCGCGGAAAAAATCCTTACTTTATTTGGTCTACTTGCAATGCAAGGTGGTCCCCTTACTTGGTTGGCTATACACAAAACCCATCACGCCTGTTCAGACAGTTCGGAAGATCCACACTCTGCTTCCGCAGGTTTTATTTACAGTCAATTCGGATGGATTTTTAACTCTGTTGCAAATCGAAAGCTGGCTCGCTTTTTTGCGGAAGCGAAAAAAGCATATGCAGATAATCTATGGATGATCTTTCTTGAACAGTACAATGCTCACATTTCAGTTGGTCTGTTAGTCCTCGCCGCCACGACGCTTCCCTTTGCCACATTCCTATGGGCTTTTCCATTGCGAATAGTGCTGGTTTGGCACCTGACTTGGCTTGTGAATAGTATCGGTCACAGTGCACTCGAGATCAACGCAAAACCTAGAAACCTACCTTGGCTTTCTCTTCTAACTTTTGGCGAGGGACTGCATGCAACCCACCACTGCAATCCGAGCTCACCAAATTTCGGAAGTAAATCATTGGATTGGGGAGGTTTCATAGTGTCCACTTTTTTCAGTGACAGACCTAAATCTCCTAAGGGACGTGACCTTGCCTGAGTCTGAAAAAATATTTAACTTTGAAGATTGCACTTTATATGGAATTGCCGAAGTTTACGAGTCTGATTCCTATGCTCAGCTCGAGCTTCAATACATGCTCAGCAGTTATTTGCGAGGTGAAACTTTTGCTAAAGGCCTCGCTAAGCGAGGCCTGGACCGCGACGAGAATTCGTATTTCGCAAAACTCTTTGCCGATGAGTCAGCCCATGTTGAACTTTTCCAATCGTATATAAATGAAACTTTTGCCAAACTTGCATTTTTCGAAGATCCATTTGAGAGTTTAATTTCAAGTGCCAACAACTTAGAACTTGAAGTTGGATTGCTAATTCTTCATATGGTCATAGAACCATTCGGAGTGGGCTCACTGTCTTACATAAAAAATAAAACTAGCGATAGAAAACTGAAGGCTTTCACCGCGAAGGTTATAACTGAGGAACTCGAACATTTGTCTATGACGAAAGAGAATCAAATATTTTTTGATGAGTTTCTGCGAACGCAGTCAGAGGAAAAATTGTACGAAATTGCCAAGTGCATTGAATTTGCAACCTAAATCAACTAGGATAATGGGAGACATTAAATGTTAACCTTCGATCGAAACCTCGAAATGCACGTTTCCCGGGTTGTTGAGGCATTTATTGGCGCAGGACCAATTGAGAATTCAACTCTTACTTTAGATGGTATGGGCGTAAACAGCGCTCTTCAGTATAAAGTTTTACGCAGGATTGGCTATGAGAATTTACTGAAACTTAAGAGCATCAACATCGTAAGTGGGAGCACATATGCATTCATCTGTTTTATGGCCCACCACACAGGTAACTTGATTCCGTCTGCTCGCGAGTTAGAAAACTGGGATACGACACACATTCGGCTATCAAAAATAGTCCCTCTTTGGACCGGGCTTAAGATCGGGACTAATTTTATAACAAAAACTGAGAAGCATTCGATGCCTACCGAAAATTTGTCAGAAGTGTTGAAGTTCCTCGTTACTGCTGAAGAATACCAAGCGGAGTTCTCTCGCCGGTATCCGAACGCAACACTTTGGTTCTATGATTCCGTTGGAAAAAAGATAGTTAACTCGAAAGATGATCGTTTAAGCACGATTAAGTCTTTTGAAGCTATTCAAGCAGCGACTAGTGTGCCAGGGATTTTTAAAAAATTTCATTTTAATGAAATGAAATTATCCGACCCAGTCTATTCGCCACAGCGGTCGAATCTTTATCGAATTCTAAAATCCGTAGGCACTCCTCATTTAATATCGAACCCGCTTAGAGAAAATCAAAGCAATCAAACATGGTATCTAAGACCTCATTCCCATAAAAATGGAAAGAGACTGCTTACCCGCGATTTTATTAGGTATTTAATGGGCTTCAGGAATCACGAGATCAATGCTGCCATAAAATATGGCCTGTTTCGCTCAAATGAAGTGGGAGGTATTTGATCATGTCGACTTCGCAGCATTACGACTTGGTCCATGATCTTGATGTCCAGAATTCCGAGTTTAATCCGATCTCATCCTAGCTCCATAAACTCGGCCTCACAACCAGACGAAATGGGTCGCTTACGTTTAATCGGATGGACTAAGGTTATTTGTGCTGACTTTTCGATATTTTCAATCAATTTTTATTCAAACTTTCAACTAAGGTATTTATAGCTTTATGTTCTCGAAGCCGACGCCTCTTCTTTTGATGAGCCAGCATTGCGGACGCGATTGCGTCGATTTCATTGGACTCCAGATAAATTGAATCCAAAAGGTAGCGCAATGGGAGCCAAAATGACTTTATGTACAAAAATCATAAAAAATGTCGATCTCAATGTCCTGGTATTTTTGAACTAATTACCGCGTGATAATTCTAGGTCCAAAAAAATAGCGCTTTA
>CALCCV010000603.1 GCA_937900305.1 uncultured Pseudobdellovibrionaceae bacterium
CATAAGCGGAATTCCCCCCTTGGGAGCATCGGGATATTGGCGATTGTAAACTGTGACTTGGTGATTGCGATGAAAAGTGGAGGACAAATGATCTCATCCTTATCGATGAGGCCGAAAGGTCGAAAAATAGCAAAAGCAAAAAGGAGCAAAGCCGTTGTTATGTCTTTGTTTCAGGCTTTCGCCATTGTTTTGACCGCCGTGAGTTTGTCTTCCATCGCCACCGCAATCACGATGGACGTCGAAACTCACGATGCCCTGATTTCTCAGCTGGCTGAAGTGCAAAAAGGACTTGATGCTTCCGATGTCTCTTTTGTGCCCACCAGTCACCGTTTAGCCGACCTCCTGGCTGATCGCGCGCGAATTTTAGAAATGAAGGCGAGCGAACACCTCGACGAAGAAAAAAACAGTGCAGAATCCAAGGTGACTGCGCAAGCGATGACGAACCGGGCAAAAGGCGACCGCGAATCTGCCATTCAATATATAGCCGTGACCGAATCTAGAGTCACCGGCGCACAAAAATCTCGAGTGCTTTTGCAGAAGGCCCATCTGTTACAAATGGTTGGACGCGACAAAGCAGCGCTCGCCATTCTCAATATCTTACGCAAAGGTCCCAAGACCGACGAGTATTGGACCGCGACGGACTTGCTAGCCGATTTGCACTTCAAGCTGGGTGAATATTCGATTGCGAAAGCGATGTACTCCGAGATCCAACGATCTCCCAAACGAAATAACTTCTCAGACTACCGACTCACTTGGTGCAATTTTCACCTAGATCAGGTGGTGTTAGCGATTCGTTCCCTCGAAATCCTGTTGAACAACCCAAATTTGGATCCAAACATCCGCATCGACGGAGCCAGAGATTTGGTGATTTTCTATTCTCGCACACCATTCAGCACTGCCCAGATTCAAAAAATTTCCAGCTACGCTCCGGAAGTTAAGCAGAGAGAGGAAAACTTACGTTTTTTCTCAGACGAATTGAAACGTTTGGGAAAAAAGAAAGAGTCTGCTCTCGTTAAGCTTCACATTCTTCAGGCCTTTCCAAAATCTGAAGAAACTCTAGCCGACAAAGTCGACCTTTTTGAAATTTTAGTTCACGTGGGAAAAAAGAAAGAAGCCGGCCAAATGCTTTCGCTCATCACGGCTGCGGATTGCGACGAGGCCTGCAATGACATTTCGACAAATTTACAAAAGATCTTGCGTGGTTGGGCTGACGAAGAAAAGACAAAGGCTTCGCCTGAATTGATTCAGTGTTTTGTCATCTACAGCCAATATAAATTTGCGCAAGAAAAGCCATTGTTGCTCGCGATCAAAGTTTCGCAAGATCATAAGTATCACGGACCGGCTCTGGCTATCATCGCTCGCGTATTAGCGATGACCAAAGATCCGAATGTCTATGAATCAGCTCTAAAAGCTCAAATTGTTTCGGCCGAAGCGACCAAACTGCCGACAAACATTGAAAAGGCTTACAAACAGTATCTCGCACAAGGCAAAGACGAAACACTTAGAAAAGAAGTGGCTCTAGGCCTCATGCAAAATCTGATGGACCAAAAAAAATGGGCAGAGGCAGAGTCCTTCGGACTCGATCAATTGGTGAAATACACTTTTCACCGCACCGAAATGGCAGCGCAGTTGATTGAAATCTACAAAACGACAAAGCAGGGCGAAAAAGAACGTTTGTTTTCTCTGCGCATGGCCGGCAACGATTTCAAGGGCAAGTACTTTGAAAACTACAAACGCCTGACCGTTGCGATGGTCAGTGCGAAAACCAAAATGCGCACGGCCACTGGATCAGATCTTGGGCTCTTGCTCGAGATTGAACCCAAAGCTCTCACCGTCAATGAGCGCTACCGATTGCTGACGGATTCCTTTTTGCTAGCTTTGCAGCTTAAAGACTTTCCACGTCTGAAGTCGATTTCACAAACTCTGACATCCATCATGGGCAAATTGAGTCCAAAAGAAAAAATGCTGATCATCGAAAAACGAATTCTAGTTGCGGACCTGGAACTTGACTACAGCTCATCTTTATATTGGGATTCCCAATTGAAAGAAGACAACTCCATGGCCCGTCAATTTCGCTTGGCCTTGAAAGGTCGCTTGGCCGGCAAACCGATGGCCCGGATCGAAAGCGACATCCTCAATTCTCGTCAGGCCACTCCGGATCAGAAAATTTGGGTCGTTCAACAACAGCTCAATTCAAGCCGAGATCCATTAAATCTTTTGAAGAAATACAAAGACATTCTAAGACGCGATCCTTCGCTCTTTTCAAAATTGACGCTTTCGGCATTGGCAAAAAGTCAACCTGCGCGACTCTATGAATTCGCCGCCAACGAGCCCGCCTTGCGAAAAACTTTGGTGGGACTGCTCGCGAATCGTCAAAATAAAATCTTTGAATTGATACAAGCCTCGCGAGAAATCGCGGGTTTGAATACCAAAGCGATGGCCATCACAAACTTTGAACAAAAACTCGGCCGAAAACTTGAGGCCATGAAAAATTTCGAGAACAAGTTTTTGAAACGCGAAAAAGATGACGTTATCGTTTTAGTGGCGCTTTCGCACTGGACTTTGTTGAATCGTGACTTTTCGATGGATTTACAAAATGCCCTGCAAAACGTAAAGGTTTCTAAGGCAGTCAAACCTCTTTTTGATCGCAGCATGCAGGCCCAGATCAACAACTTAAATCAAAATTCTCAGCAATCCTTCGAGAATATGAAAAACCTCTGGGAAACTTCGAAAATCGAAGCAGAGTTCACCCAAGTTTTCCAACAAGCCACCCCTGATCAACGTGTGGCCATCGCCCAAGAGATGCGCGGCTGGGCCGCGCGCTCGATGAGCCCTCTTCGCGAGAAATGGCAGATCCTGGCCGACAGCCAGAAAGCGGTCGACACCAACGAAAATCTGGCCTCGCTGTATCAGTCTTTGCGCCAGGATCCTTTTCAAAAATCTTTGGCAAACGAAATCGCTACGAAGGAATACGCCCGTGGCAACCAACTCGTCGCCCTGTTCATTGGTGAACGTAACAAAGATTTGGGAGGCATCTGATGAACAACGTGATGAAAACTCTGTTCTCGATTCTGCTGCCGATCGCGTTTTTGAGCGCACCTGCCTTAGCAGCAAAAAATAAAAAAGCACCGGCAAGGGTTTTGAAAAAAAACAGCAGCGTGCCTGCCGACACGAAGCTTGAGACCACCCTGTCTTTTGAGGGCAGCAAGATCAAAGGCAAAGTGCAAGAGGCGAGCTTGCGAAAAATCGTCGTCGAAAATGACAAATCTCTAGAAGATCTTTTGGGTGTTCGTAAACAGTTCGACGATCGAAGACGTGAAGAAACCGAAAGGGCGGAATCATGGTAAAAGCAGCAATCAAAGACCGAAAAGACAGAGTGGTGCGCTCTTATCTTCTTCAAGAAGAGGCCCAGTACTTTTTGATCATGAACAATTCTCAACGCCGCATCGAAATTACGGGCGATTTGAAGTGGTTCGAAGCTCAAGAAGTCGACTTCGACATCATCGAAAAATTTCAAGGCAAAAGCATCAAACGCAACAGCCTGAAAACAAGCCAAGGCTTCAGTATCGCCGAATTGAAAACGAGTGATCAAATCGTCCATGGCCTTGACACCCTGAAAGAGGAAGAGGATCGACTGCCGGTAATGGCGAAATATTCGGCCATGGCTCACATCGGCTTTTTGGCATTTTCAATTCTCCTTGGCTGGGTTATCGAAACTTATTTGATCGATCCACCTCCTGAAATGCAGGTCGTAATGGTTCCACCGCCTGCGGATTTAAAACCAACTCCACCGCCACCTCCGCCAGCTCCGAAGACGGTAAAGATGGCCGAAAAAATTCCTCAGAAAAAGCCGATTCCACGCCCTAAAACTGTGAAGATTCCCGAAATAAAAAAACTCCAAGCTCGCAGTGCAAACAAGACTCCGACGGGATTGAACAAAGGTCCTAACCCTGAATTGGGCGCGCTGAAAACACTTTCTCGCATCGGCGGTCTCGGCAACGAAACCAGCGGACCAAAGGGCATGGGTCTCGGTGGAAAATCTGGTGCCTTCGGATCGGGTTCAAGTTTTGGCGGCGGTGTGGGTCGCGGCAGCCTCGGTGGGGTTCGCAATGCCTTGGGTGGCAAAGGGATCGTCGCAGGATTTTCAGGGGACGGCAGCAAGGGTTTCGGAGCTTCGGGTTATGGCAACGGCAGCTTCGGTGGCGGAGCCAAAGGTCGCGGCGGTGGATCGATCGGCAGCAAAGTCGGTGGCTTGATCGTCCCCTCATTTGATGACTCTGAAGTCGAAGGCGGATTGGCTCGTGAACAAGTTGAAGCCGTTGTTCGCAAAAACTCTGGTCAGCTTTTGTATTGCTATGAAAAAGCCCTTCAATCCAATCCCGGTTTGCGCGGGCGATTGACCTCAAAATGGGTCATCGGCGGCAACGGCGCGGTGAAGTCAATTCAGGTTGTGAGTTCGTCACTGCGCAATCGCAGTGTTGAAGGTTGCGTGATGAATGCCATTCGGGGTTGGCGCTTTCCCAAACCGATTGGTGGCGTAAATGTTGACGTTGCTTATCCGTTCGATTTTGGTCGCTTACAGTTAGCTTCGCAGGGGGACTAAGTATGAAGAAAATCAAATCGGTCTCGCAAAATTTAAAACCCGCCTCAGCGGTCGCATCGGTGGCTTTGATCACGATAAGTCTCGCGATGGCGGCCTGCTCGTTTTCGCAGAATCCAGTCTCAAGTTATCCAATGACCGAGCGCTTCGCGGTGCCTACAGATTCAGACGTATTGAATCCCAACAATCAGCCGACCCCCGTGGAACCACCCCCTGTCGTAAAACCCCCGCCAGCCCCCCCCGAGGCGCCGCGCTTTGACAGTCGACTCAACGATCAACTGCCCCTCAGCAAATTATTTTTAATCTCGGGATTTGATCAAGAGTCCGCAATTGTTGGCAAAGACAATGTTCTCACGTTCACGATCGAGTCTCTCAAAGAAGACATCGAATTCAACGTGAAACCTGGTGTCGCTTTCGCTGATTTTTCAACCTGGAAAGAATCTGCGACTTCGACGAAATCAAAAAAATCTTACAAGGTCACAATCAAACCTGACCCGAGTTTGATTGCAGACAACTCTAACGAAGCTCCCAAGGACGTGAACCTGACCATCACGGCCACAGCAGCAACACCTGAGTCCCAAGCACTCTTAGCCCAAGCGGGCGTCGGTGCCGAAGGCAAATCGCTGTTGATCACTTTCACTCTTCGCAAAAAACTAGCTCCGAAATTGATGGTTAGCGACGAATTTCCGTCTTTGTTGGAACTCAATGATACGAAAACCTTTAAAATTTCAGTTTCGGGTTTGACTGATCCCAACGACAAACCCACGCTCGACTACTCTTACGACCTCAAAGCCTTCTTGAATCTCGATTTCGCCGAGCTTGATGGCAGTGACTACATTGCTGCGAGCAATCCGGTCTTTTCAAACGGAAAATGGTTGTACACTCTCACGATCAGCACCAAAGGCACGAACAACCCCATTCCCGTTGCCGTCGACCTTAACCGAGATCTCACTCCTAATTATCAATCCGCTTACACGCACGTGAGAACCAGTTTTCAAGTCACAACCGACTCCGGCATCACCAGCGATGCCGTGAGCAAGTCTTTCCAAATCAAAAAATCTAGCCCTGGAGTTAACCAATGAGAAATCTAAAAATCACGTTCCTCCTGATTGCGGCACTCATCGGTGTGGATGCAGCTCAGGCAAAAGCAAAAAAAGCCTCTGACAGCATGAACAGTCTCGGCAGCAATGAAAGCATTCTGGACAAAGCGCAACCCACGATTCCAGCGAATACCTATCGTGTGGTTCAACGGCGGGTGATCGATCGCGATCTGCGATCTGAATTTTCGGTGTCCGGTGGCATGATCAGCGGTGGCGACACTTACTACCAAACCAATAACGTCGGATTGCACTACGATTTGCACTTAACTCCTCGATGGTCTTTAGGTGCCCGATACATTTGGAACTACAATAAATTGACAACCGAAGGCCAGCGGATCTTCACCCGCTCAGAAGAAACTATCGCTGCCGGCAAAACAGATTTCCTAGCTCCCGACGTGGATTATCCGATCAATACGGCTCTCGCTACGATCGCATTTTATCCCGTTTATGGCAAAGTCAGTTGGTTTGAATCCACAGTTTCCTATTTTGACTTTTATCTCTTAGCCGGTGGTGGCCAGATCAAACTTGAAAGTGGAACCACCGGGATCGGCACTGCTGGCGCCGGAATGGGTATGTGGTGGAATCAAACATGGACCAGCCGACTTGAAATTCGTTATCAGGCTTATAACGATGAAATTTACATTGGCCAGCGCAAAATCGAAAAT
>CALCCV010000604.1 GCA_937900305.1 uncultured Pseudobdellovibrionaceae bacterium
GGATTCGAAGGTGGCTTTGCCTATTTTGACCGAGGCGCCCCCAGCTGTGGAAGTCGTCAAAGCAAACCGAACTCCTGCAACAGAGCCGCCTATTTTCGCTGCGACTCCGATCACATCAGAACCAATTCAAGAGCCCGCGACTGTCCAAGCTCCCATGTCGGTAGGATCGCCCAGTTTACTTCCTCCACAAGTCCCAGTTGCAGAAGCCAACTTGCCGCAAACTCCTGTATTTGAGTTCTTCCCAAAATTTTGGATGAACTTTGGCATCGGTGCCAACTACACACGAATCGATGAGACCAGTTCTGAGCTTCGCGCGGCCTACCCTGGGATTTCAGCCCCCAGCTTTGCCGTAGAGGCCGGCATCAATGTCACCGAGGCCACCGGCGTTGGGATTTCGTATAAAACCACTCCAGCAAAAGGAGACAACTTATCTGAAGGTAAAAGCAAAATCACTTATGTTTGGCAAACAGCAGGTGTTGAAGCGAACACGGTCATTTCAAAAGCCAATCTTGAAACCAGAAACTCACAATGGACACTTCTCTACGGCATCCAGTATCATGCCCTGCCACTCATTATTTATGATCCTGATACTTTTTCCCCTTCAGTCCGAGAGGCCCAAGTCTTAAACGCAAGCCTTGGCGGCAAATATCAATATTTTGTGAGTCCGCGACAGTTCTTTGCAATCTCAGGACATTACCAGCATCCCTTAAATTTCACTGGTCCTCAGGGCTCATCGTTTTCACTTAACTCTCCCCTAGTTTTCGACGGCTCGGTTGGCGGCGAATATCGCCTGACCGAATCCCTATGGAGCGGGATCTACTGGTACGGACAGTATCACTCCTTTAAATTCAACTACACCGAAAACGGCAACGTGAATCAGAACACTCAAAAAATGATTTATTCAAATATTGAACTTCGTTTCAATTTCAGATTTTGAGAGAGTGAACTGAAAATTCCAAACGCCCACAGGAAATTGTAAATCCTGTTTTGGGTTTCATAGTGGAGCTGCACAACGATCCGGCTTAAACTTTAGGGCTTCAATACGAGTTTCGCGGGCAGCACTAAAGAGAAAGCCCCATTCACCGGCGAAGAGTTGTAAATGACTTCGTAGACTACATCCGATCGAAACAGATTTTGATCCAATGTGAAAACCAACCCGATGCGCCCTTGATTCACCGACGTGAAACCATGATGGCTCAATTTGAGGTCTGAGGCGTCTTCTGACTTTAAGGAAAAATCCATGGAAATTTTCTGAGGAAATTTGAGTAATGGACTAAAATTTGTATGATCCAACTTCTCGGCCAATTTTAGAACGAGGCATTTTTTGTTTGGAGGGCAAGACATACCGGAGGGCAGGGTCCAACTGGCGCTGAGAACAAGTGGCCTGCTGTTCAAAGGGCGGAGGCGGCGGTTGCGGTTGAGTTGGGGTGAACTTAAATTGTGGCATTATGAATTTCAGATTTGAGCTTGTTTCCCAACGGTAAGTACCTTCTTTCGTTTCGGGAACTAAGGTGTATTCTAGCTCGCGAAAGGCCGCCCGAGCCAAGCCGAAAGTCTTCGCAAAGTTGTCTGACCGGCGAAAAAGAAGGATTCCGACTTGTTGAAAAACCCTGGGTTTTTCAACAAGTCGATTTGGTTACTGACCCAAACTTTCAAATTTAGTAATCTCCTGGAATACTTAATTGCAGTTACACTTCCTAGTTCGACTTAAGAAGGGAATACATATAAATTATATTCTATTCCTCGGCGGGCTTTTATTAAGCCCATCCCTAGTGTACCCGGCTCAGGGTTCAACAGCAATTGTAGCTGAGATTTCGGCTCCAAGGATCACCTCAGGTCAGGAGTCTCAGGTGAAATGGTTTTTGCAAACCCCATCAATTATTGCGAAAATTGATACTGAAGCGACGCCAGAAGTAAAAAATGCGGAGATTCTTCAAAAAAATTCTCCTCATACACTTAAGTTTGAACAGGCCACAAAGGACAATAGAAAAACTCTGATCTTGAGTTACTCTTTAAAGGCCCCCAAGAGCGGGGTTGTAGAGATTGGTGCTCTGAAGCTTCACTTAGAAATATTCACAGATATTCATATTATACCTCATCGAAAAAAAGAGAACTTGGTTTTATTAAGTAAAGATTTGCATGTCCAAGTTAACGAATGAATACACCTTCGAATGTGAGAAAGTCTTCTCCAGAGTCATCTTTCAAAGACTTGGCGCAGGTACCAATACGAATCAAGACGTAGTTTAAGCAGCCTCAACCGAGTAAAGGTTCGCTGAGGCATCTCTCGCTTCAACTCAATATCTACCGTGCAAAACCAGGTGCACCTCTTCGTAGTTCCCAGAAGCGGAGTTTCCCGGGACATTTAAGATTTGATCGAACTTTGCACAGTTCGTGCGAAATTTTCCAGAAGGAGCTATCGGTTCAGAATGGCCATTGACGAAGAGCAAGCGGCCTTCGATGGACCAGGTAGGATGGTATTGGACATGCGCAGGATAAATCTCAAAAGTCATAGTTTCTTGTGGATTAAAGGGTCTCCAAAAGTACCACCAGCTTCTACTGCTGCCGGACGTCTTTTTGCTACCGAGAACCATCACGTTCGTTCCTTCGTCTCGAATGCCTAATCTGATAGAATAAGTGGACATGCTTTCGTCCCCATCCGCTATTGACAATTTGCCTGTCGCCCAATCAGTGCATCCCGTGAGAGGATTGCAAAAGCGAGACTTTGCAGCCAATTGAAACTGTCCGATATCCACTTCTGACTGGCCAGGCGCGAAGAAACGCAGCAGATCGCGATTTTTCAACTCAGGTCCCTGACAATACTGGGGATGAAATGGATCTTCGGGCGACATTGGACACTCTCGGTCGATATCAGCATTGACAATCATTGTTGCAAGACGGTCGGCCTGCGACTCGTCGCTCACACCAAAGTGGTGCATGGCCTCGTGCAAGACGACAAAAATCGCTTGATTCAAAGTCTGGGTCGATTGAATGCATGTCGGATAGGATAAAAATAGGTCGGCTCCAGGTTCGGAAGAGGTGTAGGCGCAGGTCGAGGTTGGCAATGGATCCACCGTCCAAAGATGATTCGAATTTCTGATGTCGTTAGAAATCTGATCTCGCATGGAAGAGAGCCATTCAGCCGACTGACTCGGTGTCTGTTCGTCAAAGGAGCAAGCACTGAGCTGGCTGACCTTCAAAGATGCGGCCCATCGAGCATCCTCAAACAGACGGCGAATGGCATCTCCACCGCTGCCAATACCGGTTTGTGCTGTTACGGTGGTAGCAGCGGTGAGCAAAACTAGCTGCGCAATGCAATTCAAAAAAAACTTTCTCATTTGATAATTCTCCTTCTTTTCACAACTTGAATCCCTGTTTTGTTTGTAGAACTTTTTGGATCTGAAATACTTTTAGAAAGTTCAAAGAGCTGGGTCGAAAATCCGTAGAGTCTGCGAGGTGAAGAATCAATAGAACCATTGAACTTAGTGATCATTGGTAAATCGGAGAGGACGGATTTAATTTTGCTTTCAAGAATTCGAACTTGTTCGCTGGTCAATAACACAACGTTGGCATTAAAATCTTTTTGGTCAAAATTCAAAAATTCCAATCTCTGGATCGCGAGTTCCAAAAATTCTTTGTGCAACTCTCGAAGTCGAGATGAAGCGACTCCGTCAGCAAAGAGTGGGTGTTTAATGACTGCGAAGCTTTTTCGGCGAACTTGTTTGATAAGTCCGCATTGCTGCAGCTCTTTTAACGCTTTTTCAAGAGCCGTGCTAGAAATTTCTAATGCTTCGGCAAGGCTGGAAAACTCGGATCCTCTGCTAGCTGCTGCAGAAATAATTTCGAGAAGACTCAAATGGACCCAGTTTAAAGAGTTTAAAACCGAGCTCCGAAGTTGCACGCGCGGCGGCGTTTTCAATCCGAGTCTAGTTTGCCACACCTCGAGGATTCGTGATGAAGGCAGACGCCGGCCTTTCAACACTTCGCAGAGATAGGAAGGACTGATTTGAAGATCCCGAGCGAAGGCCCGCAAAGAGTAACGCGAATTTAACTGGGTTCTCCGCACGTATTCATTCTGAATCCTTTGAACTGTGGTCGCTGCCATGGGTGTCATGTACGAAACCAGTGAACCGTTTGTCAAAGCTACAAATCGTTTGTCCGCTAGCGTAACGAACATTGTGTTCGCAAACGTTCACAAAGCTACCCGAGCCTGCCCTGCCAACGAAGTCGATCGAAAAAAGCGTCAAGGTACTCAGCCATCCGCAAAGTCAGTGCCCTCACGGCCAAATTAAATTTTTTGTCAACATTAAGGATATAATTTTAAATTAGCTTATCTCACGATCGGGAGCGGTCACTCTGTTTTCAGAGTTTGTCAACGTAGCCAAGATGATTCCTGTAGCAATACGCCAATGCTCCGGTAAAAATTCTGTATTTCGCGTTGCCCGACTCATTGGTCTCTTTGTCAGCGTCGGGGACGGAAATTCCCATGCTGGTGTCACGTCCCTGGTTGCTGAGACTAGCCTTGATTCGCAAAACTTGCAGATCCTTTTGCAAGGCTTCGCAGGCTTCATTTTGAACTTCGCGCAATTTTCCACTTTCGCTGAACAGTGTGAACGGACCGTTGGTGGAGCCTGGTGTTTCAGCCCACATCGAAAGATGGATGGCGATGACAAAAAGCCGCATGGGTGAGAGTTGGAGTTGCCCGTCTGTTTCTAAAAATTCGAGGTGTTCGAGCCAGTTCATAAGATCGTTGGACTTTTTCAATTCGTGCATCTCGAGGTGGACACCAGCAACTTTTCATCGACCAATCTTCGAAAATTCAGCATTAGTTTTTGCGAGCTTACCTGCGCGCTAAGTTCTTGGGAAAGAATCAAGGATGTCAGTTTTTCCAAGCCCTTTGAGTTCCAATCGCCGCCGCTACTGGCCAGTGCATAGATCGCTTCGTGCAAAATAAGAATGGCTTCATTGTAAATGGCCGTTTCGGGATTGGTGCTGTACATCCGAGTCAAGGCTGCGGTGTCGACCTCAATCAAAATGAAAGGCAAGCTGCTGTTTCGCGGACGTTCAATGCGAGTGATCAGCTGGACTCGCGGAATCTTTAGGAAAAGAAAAGCACAATTCAAGCCAAAGGTTGCAGATCCTGTTCCATTGAGCGTAAGCTAATCGGGTGAGCATTTACCACACTGAAGATTATCGCCACGCCATCAAACTCTTGTTTGCCGAAGCCAAAGAGGCCGGCAAAGATCTTTCGTACACGGGTCTGGCAAACCACGTGGGAGCCCAAAAAGCGTTGATTTCGAAAGTTCTCGCCGAATCGGCCCACTTGAGTGATGATCACGTTTTTCTTTTAAAAAGTTATTTCTCTCTCGCTCCTCACGAGGCTCGGTATTTTGAATTGATTTTCCAGTACACCCGCTCTGGCTTGGATACTCGGCGAAAGTCTCTTTTGAAGGACATTCGTGAAATTCAAGAGAACTCGCGTTCAGCGAAATTTCATCTAAAAACCCAGTTTACTAATCCCGAAAAGGAAGCCGAGCTTGCCCGCTATTATCTCGACCCTCTGAATCTGATCGTCCACATGTTTTTGGCGATCGATCGTTTTGCCGCGAAACCAGAACTCATAGCATTCGAACTTTCAATTTCTGAAAGCCGATTGGAGACCATCCTTGCGACTTTAAAAAGCTGCCAGATCATCGATTGGTCAAGCACCCCGAAGGGCGGAAGAGTTGGCGGCGTTAAAGTTCTTCGAGAAGATTTGCACATGGAGCGCGAATCGATATTTTCTCAACCGCACCAAATCTTATTCCGATTGCTCTCAGCAGAAAAGATTTCGCGACTCGAACCCGGCAAAAGATTCGTATTCAATGCCACATTTGTGACGGATGCAACTGGCAAAGCGAAGTTACAAGAAGAGTTCTTGAAATTTGCAAATGTTGCCAAACTTTCACTTTCAGAGACAAAAGCCGAAGGAGTCTATCAAATGTCCTTCGACTTATTTTCATGGTCAGAAAAATAATTCAGGTAAATTTCACTCTAGTTCAAGGCGCGAACCAGCTTTATCAATTTGTAGGGTCGCAAGCAAAGGTCGCGTTGATTTTGCAAACGTTGCTGTAGTCATAGCTAGCATCAAGCAACCAATTCCTCTCGTGAACGAGGACAGACGATTGATAGATATAGGTCTCGACAGTTTTTAACTCGCAGTTTTCAACGAGGCCGCCTTCAGGCTTGTCCCGGTTGAAATCCCGACTGATGGAGTCGTAATTTTTTTGCAAGTGTTGCTTGCAACTCAAGCTAAGGCCGTCAATTTTTCGCTGTTCAGACGCCGTGGCTTTGAAATCGTCGGTCAGCACACTGCCCACGCTCTCAACGACGAAATTGCGGTAGACTAATTCGGAACCTTTTGGTTTGGGTTTAGCGCGGGCATCGAGTTCACACATGCCCCTGACGGTTCTTCCAAAATTTCTGGCTTCAGCCTGACAAGGACGGTGTTCACTGTCTTCGCACTTGATTTTGGCATCCTCGATGGCACAACGCTTAAGCGCGTCGAGCTCGACACCCAAACCCACTTCAGCGCAGGGTTCTTCGCGGTAGCAACTTCCAGTGTAGCCAAGCGCTGAGCTGCTGTAAACGTTCAGCACAAAAGCTGCCAAAATAAAAAAAGTAGGCTGCGAAGCCAAGGTTTTCATGTTTTTCATATCTTCCTCTTTGTTAGGGTGGGGGGGGGCTTGCCTGTAAATCTAACAAAGCGTTTCGAAAACTGCGATTTCTTTAAAAGTAAGTTTTTCGAAAAAGTTGTAGGTTTAGAAACTTTGAAAATTTTTATGACCAAAGTTTTGACAGCTCTAGATTTCCTCCCCATGTCAGCAGCCGGCCTCTTTAAGAGATGGGCACAAAGTCAGAAAACCTGCTAGGGTGATGTCAGATGTAAGCTGATCAACCCCTCACTCTTTTAAGTCCTTCGAATCCCATGCTCATCATCATCTTTAAGATCGCTGGATAAACAGTAGCATTCGGATTCGGCTTTTTATTTTTTCCCATTCGGTGAAGTTGATCGGTGTACCAAATGATTTCTAAGGGGAAAGTTCGGTCAATAAATTGAACCCCACTTTTTTTCTCATCGCAGGAAATTTCTTGGATCTCGCCGGTTAAGATTTGATGAGCCAAGTCTGGATAGATACAAAAGGGCCTGGCCAAACCAATGATATTAACTCCGGAACTGAGCGCTTCTCTCATCACAGCCACTGTTCGAAATCCTCCAGTGACCATCAGTGGAGTCTGAACGGAATCACGAATTTGTTTTGCGAACTCGAGAAAGTAAGCTTCCCGTCGATGGCTACTGTCTTTCACTTTTCCCGTCATCACGGGGACTTCGTAAGAGCCACCGGAAATTTCAATGAAATCGAGTTTCAATTGATCTAAATTCTTAATGACCTCAAGCGCTTCGACTTGTGTAAAACCGCCTTTTTGAAAATCCGCAGAATTGAGTTTAACGGCAATTCCAAACTGGCTTCCCACCTTCGCTCGAATGGCATCGATGATTTGCAAAAGAAACCGCATTCGATTTTCAAGTCGGCCACCCCACCGATCACTTCGAGTGTTGTGAAGAGGAGACAGGAATTGACTGACGAGGTATCCATGAGCACCGTGAATTTGTATCCCGTGAAATCCAGCAGCCTTTGCGATATATGCGGCCACCGAGAAGCGTTCAATGATTTCTAAAATTTCATCTTCACGAAGCTCTCTCGGAGGGTTGAATAGACGACTCAGTTTGGATGTGTAGCCGATTGCTGAAGGAGCGACAGGCTCGGGATTTAAAAACTTGGGACTTTGCTTTCCTGGGTGATTGAGCTGCATGTAGATCAACCCACCCTGTTTTGCACCCGCCCGGGCCCAGGCATTGAGATCCTTTTGTTTTGAAAATCCAGTTTCGAGAACTACATTGTTCGGCTCGCCCAAATGGTTTTTATCAATCATCACGTTCCCTGTGATAAGCAGTCCGACCTCACCTCTTGCCCATTGAGAATAAAGATTTTCAAACCTTTTTCCCGGCACAAATCCAGCATCTGACATATTTTCGCTCATAGCCGCTTTAGCAATGCGATTTTTCAATAGATTTCCGCTAGCGAGCTGAAGCGGGTCCTTCAATTCATTTTTCACTTTTTGTTTCCTTTACCTACAACTGCCTCGTGAGGAAATATCAGGTACAGGTCAATTGTGCATCTTAAAAACTGGAACACTTTCGTGTTGAGGCTTTTGGTGTGCATGGGGATTGCAAA
>CALCCV010000605.1 GCA_937900305.1 uncultured Pseudobdellovibrionaceae bacterium
TGGCCGTCACAACCCGAGCTTCGGGTGCCAACGCGCGAATGGGTGTGAAATGATTTTTTTTTGTTTTCATAATATGAATACTTAAATAGTGATCGGGACTTGTGATTGCCGCAATATTTTATAATAGGCTTTTCGCGACACGTATTCGCCGCCCAAGGATTTCGTGGCGGGCGTAACCATCTCGATATCAAGATAAGTGTGTCCGCGCTTTTCGAGTTGATCGCAAAGGTAAACTAAAACCATCTTAGATGCGTTGTCTTCTCGAAAAAACATGCTCTCGCCACTAAAAACACCGGCCACTTCAACACCATAAATGCCACCGACCAAACGATCCCCGTCCCAAACTTCAGCACTGTGAGCGTAACCCAGTTTATGAAGCTCCTGATAGGCCGCAATAATATCAGCAGTGATCCAAGTTCCCGACTGGCCCGCCCGTTTTTGCGTTTGGCATTGGTTCATCACCTCGGCAAACGATTCGTTCACCGAAAAGGACCATCGACCTTCGACCTCTTTCAGCGCGCGTTTCAGACTGCGATTGATACGAACTTTCGAAAAGCGAAGCACCCCACGCTCAGACGGAGAAAACCACAAGAGCGGAAATCCCTGGTGCGGCCAAGGAAAAATTCCGTGGTAGTAGGCCGTCAACAAAACGTCGGGGGAAAGTAAATCTCCGACGGCCACGACATCTTCCAAATCTTCTTCCGTCGCCACGTCAGGAAACAAATTGGAGAGTGGCCGAAAGGGCTTCGGTTTCGCCAGCGAACTTCCTGGCGTCACTTGCCAATGCCGTTGCCAACCACTATGCAGTGGCTCCTCGGCAAACATCGCAAATTCCGCAGTCTTCATTGCTGCTCCCAAAATAGTTGAGAATTTCCACCATTCGACAGGACTCTTGATTCTGCGCCCATTTGACCAAGCCGTGCAATCTTTGATGCTGGACTCGCAGAAGTTCCTCGGGCTTCTCTCGCTCAAACTGCAAATCGTCTGGCTCCTGGACGGGCTTGAAGGGAAAAGGATCCTCCGTTTTTTCAAGTGCCCCCCACCTCTCGAGAATATTCAACCCCGAATCGATGCGGAAGTCTTTGCGATTTTTGAAGCTCATTTCTTCTCGCAAGAGCGCCAGCGGATCTTCGGCCGTCATCAATCGAGAGTGCTGGTCCCGAACTTTCGCGTAGAGTGTTTTCATAAATTCTCGATCAGGATAGGCCCACTTCAAAAACTCCATTTGAATCAAAATGTCTTGCTCTGAATAGAGCAGATGACCCTCGGCCGGCAAATCATCACGCCCAGCGCGACCCACCTCTTGAAAGTAAGATTCCAAACTTCCTGGCAATTCGAAATGAATCACGCGACGAATGTCAGGACGATCAATTCCCAAACCAAACGCAGGAGTCGCCAACATCAGAGGTGATTTGGCTTGCAAAAACTGCTTCAAATTTTGCCGACGCTGACTGGGATTGAGATCTCCGTGATACAAAAGCAGGCGTGAGCTCTGCTTTGCTCTGAGTGGCGACACCACCTCATAGATTGTTTTGATCAAACTGAAATACACAATGGTCGGAACTTCCTCGACAAGCAACTCTTGCAATTTAGTGATTTTATCTGCGGTCTCATACGCCTCATGAACATTCAGTGAAATGTTGGGTCGATTCAGTCCGAGCTTCAAAATTTTAGCATCCTTCATCGCCAAATCCTTGACGATATCGAGCTGCATTTGCGGAGTCGCCGTGGCCGTCAACGCCAAATAATGGCGCGGCTTCGCGAGGGCTTTAAATTCTTTGATTTTCGCATAATCGGGACGAAAATCATGCCCCCACTGCACCACACAGTGGGCTTCGTCGACGGCCAACAACACCAGTGCGCGATCTGACACGGCCTGCGCAAAATTCTCCTTTTGCAACCGTTCGGGAGTCACAAAGACAACATGGAATCGACCGCTCCGTATTTGGCGCAACCGTTTTTCACGCTCGTCGAAATCCAAATTTGAACTCAAGTGCGAGGCCTCCAGCCCCAACTGCTTCGCCTTCAGCTCCTGATCCTGCATCAGCGCAATCAGCGGCGAAATCACCAGCACCAATGGAGCCTTCGGGCTTAGCTTCGGCTTTAGAACCGCCCCGCCCGCCGCTTGATGCGCATCCTCATCCGTCAGTGGAAGGTCAACTTCACCCGCCAGCCGAAGGGCCGCTTCCCGCATCTGCTGAAGCTTGGCCACAGCCAAGTAACAAAAACTCTTCCCCGATCCCGTGGGCATCAAAGTGAGAACGTCTTTGCCCGCCAAAAGTTGATCGAGAGTTTCCTTTTGACCTGGACGAAAGTGGGCGTAACCGCACTCTCGCAACAGATTCTGCCAATCCATCCAGCACTCCTTCTGCATCGTGTCTGATCGTCCGTCTGATTCTTGCTTTGCACTTAAAAAAATCTCATGATAACCCCATCGTTTTGGCACTTCAACTCATCAGCAGACTATTGGATTCTTTTGGATTTGAGCTCTTTGCACTCTCCCTCAGATTCTTTGAGTTCCCGAAAGAAAATTGCTGGATTTTTGCTGGATTTTTGAAGAAGGGCCCAGGGGATTGCCAAGAAGTGCCAAGAAGATTGATCAGAAGTTTACCAGATAGAAGTTTAACCAGATAATTGACCAACTGAAATTTGACCTCAAAATTAATTAGAACGCGAACGGAAGAAGGGACACGGTATGGCTAAGAAATGGGACATAACCACGGTGCGGAACATAGGGATCTCGGCGCACATCGACTCGGGAAAGACGACTCTTTCAGAGCGCATTTTGTTCTACGGTGGTAAAATTCACGCCATTCACGAAGTGAAGGGAAAAGACGGCGTCGGTGCGACGATGGATTCAATGGATCTCGAGCGAGAAAAAGGGATCACCATCCAATCGGCAGCCACTCAGGTGACTTGGAAGGACTACACGATCAATTTGATCGATACGCCCGGGCACGTGGATTTCACGATTGAAGTTGAACGTTCATTGCGCGTTCTCGACGGCGCGATTCTCGTCCTCTGTGGAGTTTCGGGAGTTCAATCTCAATCCATCACGGTCGATCGTCAGATGAAACGTTACGGCGTTCCTCGCTTGGCCTTCGTTAACAAATTGGACCGACAAGGTGCCAATCCCTTTCGCGTGAAAGACGCGTTGGTTGAAAAGCTGCGCCTGAATGCAGTGATGTTCCAAATTCCTATTGGCCTCGAAGATCAGCACAAAGGGGCCGTGGATTTAGTGCAAATGAAAGCTTTCGTGAATGAAGGCGCCAACGGCGAAACCGTCAAAGAGATGGAAATTCCGGCAGACCTTCTCGAGCAGGCCAAAGAGTACCGCAAAATCATGATCGAAAAGCTCGCCGATATCGACGAGTCCATTGGTGAAAAGTTTTTAATGGAACAAGAACCAACTCTGGAAGAGATCAAAGCGGCCACGCGAAAAGGCGTGATCAATTTGAAATTGGTTCCCGTATTTTGCGGCTCAGCTTTTAAAAATAAAGGTGTGCAACTTCTCTTGGACGCGGTCTTGGACTATCTCCCCACGCCCGAAGAGAAAAAAGAACACGCTTTGGATTTGGACAAAGGCGAAGAAAAATTCGATCTGTTTCCAGACAATGACAAACCGTTGGTGGCTTTGGCGTTCAAACTCCAGGACACTCAGTTTGGTCAGCTGACTTACATGCGCGTTTATCAAGGCAAGATGAGCAAAGGTGATTTCATCACCAATACGTCGAGCGGGAAAAACGTGAAGGTTCCCCGTCTGGTGCGAATGCACTCCGAAAAGATGGAAGAGTTGGACACCACGTACTCGGGCGACATCGTTGCGGTCTTCGGGATCGATTGCGCGTCGGGTGACACTTTCACTGACGGAAAATTGAATGCAGCCATGCAATCAATGCACGTGCCTGACGCAGTTATCTCGCTCGCTATCGCACCGAAAGAAAAGGCGGGAGCTAACAACTTCACGAAGGCTTTGCAAAAATTTCGCAAGGAAGATCCAACGTTCCGAGTGCATCGAGACGAAGAGTCCGCCGAAACTATCATTTCTGGAATGGGTGAATTGCACTTAGAAATTTATGTGGAACGCATGAAGCGCGAATTCAATTGCGAAGTCGTTGTTGGTCAACCACAAGTGGCCTACCGCGAGACCATTGGTCAACCCGCGCCTTACGATTACACCCACAAAAAACAAACGGGTGGTTCGGGGCAGTACGCAAAAGTGGTGGGAACGATCGATCCACTGCCGGCGGATTCTGAAGAGACCTACATGTTTGAAAATGATGTGGTCGGTGGACGCATTCCTCGTGAGTTCATCCCTGCAGTTGAAGAGGGTTTCAAAGAGCAGTGTGCAAAAGGTCCATTGATTGGATTTCCCATTGTCGGCGTAAAAGTGACTTTGACGGATGGTGCTTACCATGACGTCGATTCCTCTTATATGGCCTTCAAAATCTGTGCGATGGCAGCGATGCGAGAAGTTTACATGAAAGCCAAACCAACGGTTCTGGAACCCATCATGAAACTCGAGACCACAGCACCGGAAGAGTATCAAGGTCCCGTTACCGGTCAAATCAACCAACGCCGTGGTGTGATCATGGGCACAACCACCATCGAAGGCAACGTGACCATCGAAGCAGAAGTGCCTTTGACGGAGATGTTTGGCTATTCAACGGATTTGCGGTCGGCTACCAAAGGGAAGGGCGAGTTTTCCATGGAATTTGCGAAGTACTCACCCGCCCCTCGCAATGTTCAAGATGACCTCGTGAAAAAATATCAGCAAAAGCGGTTAGACGAACAAAAGAAATAAAAGCTGCTGAGTTTTTGATCTTTAAAGGTCAAATGAATCTTCAAATTCAAAAAGAAGCTCACGGAAGTGAGCTTCTTTTTTTTTCGCAAGCCAAGCTCTGACACAGCTCACAGGCTTGATCCAAATGACGCGCAAATTCATTCGGCATTGATGGGTCCTTCGCACCGTCTCTTTTCCTTTTCACCTGCCCACACCTCAAACGAACATTGGACAAACCTCGAATCCGTCGATCTAATACCCCTATGGATGACGGACCTAGTAGGGGGCAATTCAGATGCTCACCTCGATAATTTTTCTCTTTTTAGCCGTCGTAGGCATTTCATTTCTCTGCTCGCTCTCTGAAGCGGTGATTCTTTCGGTGAATTCCTCGTACGTGACTTTGCTGGTGCGTGAAAAACGCAAATCGGGAATTTTGCTCGAACATCTTTTGGAAAAAATCGATCGACCCATTTCGGCCATTTTAACTTTGAACACGTTGGCCAACACCCTAGGCTCGGCTGTCCTTGCGTATCGCGTGAATGAAATGAGTGACGAAACCGGTGTGACCATCATGTCCTTCATACTGACTTTTGCGATCCTGGTGTTCGCCGAGATCATTCCCAAGTCCATTGGTGCTCGATACTGGAAAATTCTTGCGCCGGCGGTGGCCTACTACACGCAATTTTTAATTTTGATTTTGTATCCCGCGGTTGTGTTATCGGAAAAAATGCACCGTCTTTTTCCCGAAGACCGCTCTGGCCCTGAAGTCACTCGTGAAGAAATGATCATCAACGCCGAATTGGGTGTCGAAGAGGGTACGATCAAAAACAAAGAGTCGTTGATCATCAAGAATTTGCTGATGCTGGATAAAATCTACGTCTCAGACATCATGACTCCACGAAGTGTTTTTTTTGCACTCGATGCCGAATTGACGGCGGATGAAGTCGTCGACAAACACAAGCCCATTCGGTTTTCGCGGGTGCCGGTCTATCAAGAAAATCTCGATCACATCATCGGCATGACTCATCGATATAAAATTCTCGAGGCCGTCTCCCAAGACGAACTCACCAAAAAAATTGGCGAGATGGTCACCCCAATAGCCAGCTTGCCAGAAAAAATGACGGTCTCGCACGCCCTGGATTTTTTCATCAAAGAAAAAGAGCATGTCGCACTCGCTATTGACGAGTACGGTGTGGTGAGTGGTCTCGTCAGTCTCGAAGACGCCGTTGAAACTCTCCTCGGAGTTGAAATCGTTGATGAGTTCGACAACGTCGAAGACATGCGCAAGTTTGCTCTCGAGCAATGGCATATGCGAAAGCAAAAAACTCGACGATCGTAAGGCTGGTCACCTCACTGCTCACTCACTCCACTGCCTCCCATTCACTGTGCGGAAGTCTGGAACTTCACAAGCTCTCGTGCGAGACGAATGCCAACGCCGATTAAACTTTCTAAGATGGGCTATGATAAATCGACAATTTCAGACCCGCCCACGCTATTTCCAAAAATCAGTTCGAACTCTTTTTGGCCTTGGGATGGCTTATTTTTGTAGCAGCTGTAGCTGGTTGCACACGCCTACTCTCAATTTTCAAGCGCAAGCACAGGACACAAATCCGGCCCTGGAATGCACGCCCGAAGAGCTTAAAATCACAGAACCGGGTTATAGCTGCAAAGCCATGCTCAGGGTAAAAATGGTAACCGATAAATGTGAGAGACTCTCTCTGCATGACCCCTTCAAATGTCCTATGGCGGAAGCCCCTTATCAACCTCCGACAACTCCTCCCTATCAATTTTTGGCCCTTGCACTCACTGGCAACGACAAGGCGCTTCGGTGCATGGCAAACAATTTGTTCCACGAGGCCAACATTGAGAATGGCAAAAAAACCTACGAACCATATCTGGGCCAGCAGGCTGTACTGATGAATGTATTCAATCGCATGACCAGTGGCTTGCCCGAGGTAAAAAAACTAAAGCTTGTCAACTCCAACGTTAAAAATGCACCTTCGATGGAAGACTTTCACATTTCAAAATTACAAGAGGTTTATAAAAAAAAAGGCGGCTTTCTGAGTTTTCTAAATGAACGCTCAAAAACCGCAATCGATGATGTTCCTTCAGACATAGACAGAGAGAACATTGCAGATATGGTGTGTTCGCAAATTTTCTCTGCCGGGACCGGTGTGAGCTACAGTTGGACCATTGACGGGAGTAAAGCGTATTTGCCTTTGAAAAGCACCGAACTCGAATATCCAATGGCAACAATAGACCTCACGCTTAAATTATTGACCCAAAACTGTGCTGGCTTGGATTTAGGTGCAGCCGCTGACTGCGCTTCTCTGCTCGATCCGAGCGGAGGCGCAACCATGTACAAAATTGAAGATGCAGCTGGTCCACCCCCTTCAGAAATAGAGGGCGAATCACCTGCAGATCCCGCAAACACAAAAATATATGTCAAAATAGGAAGTCACACCTTTGTGCGTGAAGGCCCCGGAACTGTTCGGCATGATCGAACTCGCCAAAAATTCGATGATCCCGGTGGTACAGGAGAGGTGAAAGATATCTATTCATCCACTCGTGATGCCATTTGTGGCGAAAACGCGGATGATCCAACCACGGCAGACGTCAGAGCCTTCCGTAAATTTTTAGCTAAAAAAAATATTCCTTGCGAGTAACTCAAAAAATTACAAAACGGTTCCATCCAGCGCTTCGCGATCGGGTAAGTACGGAACCACTTTGGTCATGATCACCTTTTGAATTTCAGTGCTGATTTTGGCGAGCGAATCTTCGATCAAAGAAACTGGGTGTGAAAACTCGAGACCAAAATCCACCATCTGGTAGGCTGAATAGATTCGAAACTCCGTGTTGAAGTGAAGCTCTTTGGCGGCTTTGCCTTGTTTGCCTCGATCGGCCGGCGATCGCAGACTCAAAAACACAGTCGGGACAACAATCACGTCGGCAGGAATTTTGTATTCTTTGTGAAGTCGGTACAAAAATTCTTCGCTCATCAAAGAAATCGGATATTGCAAGACAGAAAGATCGGGACCCTTGGGATCTTTTTCGATGCGGGCTCGCTTGCGTTCCTTGTCGTTGTTTTCGCTCAAGGGGTCGGTGATGACATTGAGCTCGTTGGCGGAGATGACCCGAAAATCATCTTGATCAGCGAGGTAGGCTCGAATCACACCCGTGATATCTTGAAAAGTTTTGTTGGCCTCAAGCACATTGAGATCATCCGCCCGAATTCCTGATCGTCCTTTTTCCCAATCCAAAACCGCCGGCAGTACAGCGACATAGATCGGCGCACCCGCGCGTCGCTTTGGAGCCTGGAGAATGATCCGGCGGCGTTCATAAAGCCGATCGGAAGCCACCTTTTCTTCTTTGGCTTTGGCGACGTCGGATTCATTGGTGAACAGACTGTTGTCGAGCTGACCTTCGCTGATCGGTGCGGGTGTCGCCGTATCGCCCGTCGTGCTCGCCTCGCCAGAGTCATTGACGGACTTTGATCGACAGCCCTGCGTGAACAAGGCTGTACCGAAAACGAGGGCGAAGACGAGAGTCCCTGACAATTTCAGATTTTGGCCATGAGTTCGGCTGTATTTTTGGCTAGGTCTTTGGAAAAGGGCGAAGGAACGAAGTTGCTGCAGCATTTTGCACTCCCCAGATGAAAATCAATGAGCGGGTTCAGCAAAATCATTTCATAGTTTGCGGGGGTTGGCAAAGCGCGACCTGGTGTCAGTGTTTCACTGCCATGTCGACCAGACCTGTGTCTGGTGTAAAGATGGCCCACTGAAAAGCCAAGACAACGAGCAACGTCAACGCGCCTAATATCAAGAAAAGCTTAATGGTTTGAAAATCTCGATCGTTTATTTGTTTCATTGTCGCTGTGCCAACCCATTAGTGTGAAGTGCTAATCAGTGATAAGCAGAATCCGGGCCAATGAGAGGAGCCAAAAATGAACCGTCAAGAATTAGCGCGTGAACTCTATAAAGCTTGTTATCTTCGCGGCAATTTCACGCTGAGATCGGGTCAAACTTCGACAGAGTACTTTGACAAGTACCGCTTCGAAAGTCAGCCCCGCCTGTTGAAAGAGATCGCCAAAGTTCTTGCTCCGCTCGTTCCGAAAGACACCGAGTTTTTGGCCGGCTTAGAATTGGGTGGAGTTCCGATCGCCACCGCTCTGTCGCTTGAGACGGGATTGCCGGTGGTGTTTGTCCGCAAGCAAGCCAAAGAGTATGGCACCTGCCAGTACGCCGAAGGAGCCGAAATCAAGGGTCGAAAACTTTTGGTGATTGAAGATGTGATCACATCTGGAGGGCAGGCCGTCATTTCGACGAAAGATTTGCGAAACTCTGGCGCGATCGTGAATGACTTGATCTGCGTTCTGTACCGCGGAAAAGAAACTCCGAGCGCCATCTTCGAACCGGAAAATCTCAGAATGCAGCACCTATATACGATGTCAGAATTAAAAGGTGAGCTGTCTTAACCTTAGTCATTTGTTTTGAGAATCAGCTGTCTCATTTTTAAAATCGGCATGTTTCTAAGTCCCCTTCCCCCGTTTTAACTCTAGAATGGTGTTAAGGGTTCGACCGATTGATGAAGTAATGGTCGCATCCCAGCTCAAAGGAAGTCGCATGAGTTGGTTGGTACGCTCGATGTTCTTTTTGACAATTGCACTGGTCTTGTTGCCATTTTCTGGACCTGGACACATCTCGCTCGCTTCGCCGTTGTCGGCTGAAGAAGAGTCTGAATTTTCAAATCAGGTCGATTCGGAAACGCTCGAAGCCGGCGATAGCGCTGACTATGAAACTGATTTTGCCGATGGAACTTTCGGTTCCGCCGAAGACACTCCCATTCCATCTCAACCTTCGCGGGGTCCAGGGGCGCCACCCTCACGTGGTCCCGCATCGATTCCGTCGACTCAGGCCGTTGTTCCTCCCGTGAAATTCAAAGTGCAAGGAACAACACCAACTCGTGCACAATTTGAACAAAAAACGAAAACATCAGTGGCTCCGGACGAGGGTTTTCAAGTGTCACTCCGAAAACCCAATGCACAACCTCAAAACAACGAAACATCTAACAAACCTTCTATTTCTTGCGATCTGATGAGAAAAGCCAATTCTCGCTATTGGCATCCGGCGTGCCTGCGAAAATCAAAAGCCAAAGTCGTCGAAACCACGAGCGGTCATCCCGACATCAGCCCCTCTGAATATTACAAACGTCAGGGAAAACTCAAAGGCGAACAGTTCAATATTAAGCTGAGGTCCGTGGCTGCGACGAAGCCGGCTGCAAAACCGACCGCTCCCATTCCCGCAGCTGTCATTCAGAAATCCACTTCGAAACCAACTCAGAAATCAACTCCGCGAGTCGTGGCTTCTGCTGTTTCGCCCCTCAAGCAGAGTCAAAAGGCGAACGTCAAAAAGGGCAAAGGCGTTCGTGTCGCCTCTGCTAAAAAATAATAGGACTGGAAATAATTCTGGCGATTAAACCAGGCGTGTGCGCAGGCTGCGCGGCAGCCGCCCGATATCGACCACGAGTTGCGCGATATTGCCACCTTCAACATCTGTCACGATGTAACCAATCGCCGACTCCGTGCTGAGCTGCTGGGCTACGATATTCGCTCCGTGCGCTGAAATCGCCGCATTGATTTCACCCAACACTCCCGGCTCATTTCGATGGACGTTGATAAATCGCTGAGCCTTACGCATCGGTGGCAAATCTACGACTGGAAAGTTCACAGCACCCGAAGTGGACCCGTGCAATAAAAACTTGCGAAAACTCTCGGCCACTTCCACACCAATGTTGTATTGCGCCTCTTCGGTGCTACCACCGATGTGAGGAGTTAACAAAACATTCGCAAGACCTTGCAGAGGCGATTGAAATTTCTCTTTGTTAGAAGCGGGCTCTTCGGGAAACACATCGATCGCGCAACCGGCGATCACTTTGTTTTTCAACGCCAACACCAATTGATCAATGTCGACAACCGTACCCCGACTGGCATTAATGAGATAAGCGCCTTTTTTGATCACAGCAAATTCGGCGGCGCCAATCATATTTTTTGTCATCTCGGTCTCGGGCACGTGCAACGAAACAAAATCTGACAATCGCAAAACCTCTTCGAGATTGGCCATTGGCGTGGCATTTCCGAGTGGTAGCTTTTTGACGATGTCATGGAAAATCACCTTAAGACCCAACGCCTCGGCCAGCACCGACAATTGGCTCCCGATGTGACCGTAACCCACGATTCCCAAAGTTTTCCCGCGCACCTCTTTGGCACCTTCGGCAGATTTGATCCAATCGCCTTTGTGAGCACCCGTGTTCCGATCCCCCAACTGACGAGCCAAACAAATCATCTCGGCCACCACCAACTCGGCCACACTTCGTGTGTTGGCGTGGGGGGCATTAAAAACAGGAATTCCTTCCACCTGGGCACGCCCTAGATCAACTTGATTGGTGCCGATGCAAAAAGCTCCCATGCAGTCCAGATGACGAGCCGATTCAATAACCCGACTTGTGATCTGAGTTTTCGAGCGAATTCCCAAAACATTGTACTGAGGCAAAAGCTCACAAAGTTCTTTTTCGCTTGGCGAATGAGTGAGAAGATGCACGTCAAACCCATCTGTTTCAAGGCGGCTCTTCGCCACCGGGTGAATCGCCTCGACCAGCAATATTTTTTTAGGCAAAGTCATATTCGTTCCTTGTGATTTGTCGGCAATTCTCCAGCAATTCTCTTGCAGCAGCGCAACACTTATACCCTGTATTTGGCCCCAGAGTGACAATGAAAGTGAATATGGTCAACACAGCTTATTTTAACCTTTTGGTCGTCGACGACGACCTGCTTATTCACCAGGCGCTCAAAGCGGCGGTGCCCACCTGTTGGAAGACCTTCCACGCGTCGAGCCTGGCCGAAGTTCCGAAGGGTCAAATTTTTCACGCCGCTCTCGTCGATATGCACTTGGAGCTGCGAAATCCTGAGCCTTTGGGCGTGCGAGTGGTCGCCAGCCTCACCCAAAACAACCCGCAGTGCGAAGTCGTCGCCATGTCAGGAGATCTCGATCGGGAATTGATGGAGCGCTGCCTAAGAGCTGGCGCGCAACGCTACCTTGCCAAACCCTTGCAGTTCGAAGAACTAAAGTTGGTGCTCGATAAAATCGAAGCGCTGTGGCGAATGCGCAGTTTTGACGTGCGTTCCAGCCATTCTGCAGATCTCCGGTGGGTGGGCTCCTCACCCGCCTCCCAAGAAATCAAAAAGAAAATTGCATCTCTGCGCGGAGAAACAAAAACAATTTTGATCGAGGGTGAAACTGGCGCGGGCAAAGAGGTTGTCGCCAAACTCTTGCACGCTCAGGAGTCGGAAAGACCACTCGTTAGCATCAACATCGCCGCGATTCCCGAATCACTTTTTGAATCTGAAGTTTTTGGTCACGTGAAAGGGGCCTTCACCGGAGCAGACCAAAATAAATTAGGACTCGTCGAAGCTGCCCACGGCGGGGATTTATTTTTAGACGAAGTCGAAGCCATGTCGCAAGCTCAGCAAGTGAAACTTCTGCGATTCTTAGAATCCGGCGAGTTTCGCCGAGTTGGTGCAAAAGAAAACTCGCACGTTCGGGTGCGCGTGATCGTTGCTTCGAACGTCCCTCTGCGCCGGCTGGTTGACGAAGGGCGATTTCGCGAAGACCTTTATTTTCGTCTGACCTCCCAGAGAATTGAAATTCCACCGTTGCGAAATCGCCTTTCCGATATCTCCGAACTCTGCTTGCATTTTTTGGCGCAAGAGCGACCACGAAGAAATAAAACCATTGCGGAAGACGCCCTCGCAGCACTGCAAAACTACAGCTGGCCCGGTAACGTGCGAGAGCTGCGACGGATTATCGAACAAATGTCGCTGACCTCACCTCTGCCATTGATTCGCGCGGACGACGTTCAGCGGATCCTCGGCCACAGCACCCAGGCCGGCCCGAACTCCAGCGCGATCGAGCTCAGCAAAGGTCTTAACAAATTAGTAGAAGAATTTGAGGCATCTGTTATTAGTGAAGTCATGCAAAAGACGGACAACATCGATGAAGCCGCACTCATTTTAAAAATCTCGCGCTCAAATCTTTATAAAAAATTGAAAGACTATCAATTGGGCGAGGACAAAAACTGATGAACTCTGACGTCGGAATTTTCAGCCCAGTCTATCAAGAAACCGTGGCCATCGTCCTGTCGATTTTATTTGCTTCAGGGGCGATTGTTTTTTCACTCCGCAAAAAAAATTACTATTTCGTCACGGCTTGGGCCAGCATTCGCACTTGGCTTTTTGTCGCTCCCATTTTGTTGTTCTTATTTGGATTGCCAGCGCCTTGGCCGTTCGTCATTTTGACTTTGTTGGCGCTGTTTGGCGCAAAAGTCTTTTTCCAGCTCATTGGCATGTACGATCGAAGTTATTTTGTGTTGATCTGTTATGCTGGAATTATCGCGCTGGGATTTGCTAGCTATTATGATCGAGGTGATCTCTTTAATGATACACCGATGATCGTACTTGGTTTTTGTTTACTGGTGCCAATCATCCGCAACAGTTACAAACAAATGATCCAATACATTTCACTAACCCTTTTGGCCTTTGTTTTTCTGGGGTGGTCGTTTATGCACTTGGGTTTGATTTTGAATCTTCCTTCTGGAATTTACCAGGGAATGTACTTGATCATCTTGCTCGAGTTCTGTGACAACACCAATCTGGCTATTGGGCGTTACTTTCGTGGACCAAAATTGTTCAATCGCATCAATCCCCGACGAAGTCTTTGGGGCACGCTGGTCTCAGTGGTTTTGACCTTAGCACTTGCACACGCCATGAGAACTTTACTGCCTGATCAATCCGAAAAGTATTGGCTGGCCTCAGGTCTAGTTGCGAGTCTGGGCGGGATGTTCGGGGATCTGGTGATGACCATCGTGCGCAAAGATGCCGGCGTGAAAGTGGTCGGACCTTTTGTGTTGGGCCGCGGAGACTATTTGCAGCGCATGGATCGCCTGATCTTTGTGGCACCCATTTATTACTACGTGATGCGACTGTTGCATTGATTTGCAATTCACCTTTTAAAAGATTTTAAATTGGTTTGCGGAACATTTTTGCGCTAGACTTTGCTTTCTAAAGGGGCCGCCTGTGAAGCCATGGACCTACGAAAATGACCAATGGACGAAATTACCGACTTATTTGCGGCACCTTCCGCTCTTCACGCGCAACGTAGACTGGACCAGCATGTTTTTTCGCTTTGTCTGGTCGATCATTTTACAGGACATCTGCTTTCGTTTTTACATTCACTTAAGGATCAAAGGCACACCCTTTAAAGAGATTTATAAAAAACATCCCAAGCTTCTCTTGATTTCAAATCATGCGAGCCACCTTGATGCGACCTCCATTGCCGCGGCGGTTCCCCGACGCTATTGGCTGTCACTCTACATTGCCGCAGCGAAAGATTATTTCTTTTCGAATCCGCTCTTCTCTTTTTTTTCAAAGCACTGCCTGGGCGCCATTCCCTTTGATCGAAAAGATCGCAAGGGCGAAGCCGTCAACTTGACCATTCACCTCTTGCGCACATTGGATCGCATGTGGCTCATCATGTTTCCCGAGGGCACGAGGAGCAAAGATGGCAAAATTCACGCCTTCAAACGCGGAGTGAGTTTGTTTTCAGAATCCACGTCCACTCCCATTTTGTTTTTATACATTGATGGCAACACGCGCCTCTGGCCAAAAGGCAAACCCATTCCTCGACCCGGAATAATGACCATTCACGTGGGTCCTGTTCATCCGCCGAGCCCCATTAAAGAGGTCTACTCAGCGTATCGAGCCTGGGTGACAACAATCAACCCCGACGCCTTCGCCAGCGATGCTCCCAGCGTGGCCGCCGTGGCCGCGGCCGATCTGTCCACCTCCCGCATCAACTCCGAAGATATCGACGACAATGACGATTAAGTGTAAACTTCGTTTATGCAAACATTTCCAGAACAAAAAATAAAAATTGGTGACTACGAGCTTTACGCGATTCCTACAGGTGAATTTGGCTTAGACGGTGGCGCCATGTTCGGCACCGTACCGAAAATCCTGTGGGAGAAATCGAATCCCCCAGATTCTCAAAATCGAATTCCCATGGAAGCCCGCGGACTGCTTTTGAAAAGTTCGTCTCGAATTGTTCTCATCGATGTCGGCAATGGTCGCGACTTCGTGCCAAAGTACGGCGAAAAACTAGGCCAGAAATTTGCCGAGATGTACAACATTAAAGAAGAGGGTCCCTCTTTGATAAAGTCGCTCGCCGACCATAGCGTCAGACCCGAAGAGGTCACCGACGTTATATTGACTCACTTGCATTTTGATCATGCTGGAGGATCCACCTGCTGGCGAGATGGCCAACTGCAACCCCAGTTTCCCAATGCGCAATACTATGTCCAGCAGGGAAATTACGAAACCGCCCGCAAGCCAAATTTACGTGAACGGGCCAGCTATTTGGCGGCCAACTTCGAACCCCTCGTCGCTGCCGGTCGCCTCAAGCTCTTGCAAGGTGAGGGCGAAATTCTTCCCGGAGTTAGCGCCTTGCTCTCTCACGGCCACACCGCCTTCCACCAGATGATCAAGATCAGTGATGGCCTCACCACTGTTCTCTATTGCGGGGACGTTGTACCCACCAGTTCACACGTTCGCTTGCCCTGGCTCATGGGTTACGACTTGCATCCTTTGACGTTGATGGATGAGAAAAAGAAGGTCTTAGGGCAAGCCGCCGATGAAAATTGGTTTCTATATTTTGAACACGACCCCTACTGCGACATGGCTCGGGTCGATCGCAACAAAGAAGACTTTGCGGTTCGCGATCGTTGGAGATTGAACTCAACCGTTTAGGATGGCAGTTCCGT
>CALCCV010000606.1 GCA_937900305.1 uncultured Pseudobdellovibrionaceae bacterium
TCAGGATTGTCATCCACTGCTAAAACCCTGCAGTCGCGCCGCTGGGAGTTTGTCACGGTGGGAACGCCCACTCGCGCCTGGGCTTTGAGCCGTTCTCGACGATGGCTGGCCAGATGAGGGGACACTCGAGTCACTGTCATCGGAATCTCAAACCAAAATCGCGAACCCTCACCCCACACACTCGAAAAATCGATTTCACCGCCCATTAACGTTACCAGCCGTTTGCAGATCAATAGACCAAGTCCGGTCCCGCCATATTTGCGACTGAGACCCGAGTCAACTTGAGAAAATCGCTGGAACATTTTTGACGCTGCTTCGGACGGAATTCCAATGCCTGTATCCGTTACAGAAAAATACAGTCTCGCCTTTTGCCCACCTTTATCTCGGGCTGGCATTTCTTTGACCTCAATCCGAACTTCTCCCTTGTCAGTGAATTTCACAGCGTTGCCAACGAGGTTGGTTAATACCTGTTGGACCCGAACTCGATCGCCAATATAAAAATCGGTGTCTTGAATACTTGAGTCGACGACCAACTGAATATTTTTTTCCTCAGCCCGGTGAGAAAAAGCACTGATGACATCTTCAACCACATCGTTCACATTGAGCGGTGTAAATTCCATTTTGACTTTGCCCGCTTCGATGCGTGACAGATCCAGGATGTCCTCGATGAGGGTGAGTAAGAGCTCGCCAGATCTGCGAATACTGTCGAGTTGCTTGCGTTCACCTTCTCCAAGATTCGCTCCTTCCAGCAATCTCGACATGCCAATCACCACATTCAGTGGAGTGCGAAGCTCGTGGCTCATCGAAGCCAAAAAATCACTCTTGGCTTGATTGGCTAACTCTGCAGACTCCTTGGCGCGTTTCAATTCAAGTTCGGTTTGTCGAAATCGCGAAATATCGCGACTGAGTGCCACCACTCGCTCAGTGACACCGCGAGTGCTGAGTATTGGGATGATGGTTGTCGTTAGATACTGAACCCCTCCCTGCAAACTCAGCTCTTCATCGAAAACCTGCGGTAGCCGCAACTCGATGCAATCCTGATATTTTTGCAAAATTTCATCTCGCCGCTTAGGATCAATTAGTTCGCTGACGTTGCGACCCAAAAACTGTGCATAGGTGTATTCGCGGCCCACATCGATGGTTCTATTGAAGGACTCCAAAGAAAGCTCATTGTCATTTTGAACTTTGAATACAGCCAAAAAGTCCGTCGTGAAATTGAAAATGTGAGTGAAGACCTTTTCTTTCTGTTGAAGCTGTTCGTTGAGCGATTTGTAATCAGTCACATCCACACCGACGGCCTGAATTTCCTGCAATTGATTGCCCGTATCGAAAGTTCCTTGCAAAAACCACTTGATCCAACGCGACTCCCGGCCAGATCGTGCAGGAGTCGCCAACTCAAATTGAGCCACGTTGCGGTCGGGTTGCATCTCGCGGATGATTTCCAAAACTCGAAAAACTAAATTAAAACCACGAAGAAAAAATCCAGAAGATATAGCCAAAACTTGGAATAAATTTCTTTTAAAAAAAGATAAAATTAAAAAACGACAATTAGCTCAATCTTTAAAACAAGATTTAGCTGAAGATTCTTCGCGTTATTGGCAAATCAT
>CALCCV010000607.1 GCA_937900305.1 uncultured Pseudobdellovibrionaceae bacterium
GGCAAATAAGAATCAACTGATAATGATTCTTATTTGTCTTGCGCTGGCTCTGAAATCCTTTTAACACTGTCCCATCAAGGAGGACTTTTGGAGAAGCATCTGAATTCGGGGGTTTCGAGAAACTCCGTCTCTGCAAACGCGGGGCTTGACGAAGACTTTTTGAGCGTTCCCGTTTTGCCAAAGACCATCGAGCCTCACGAAGAGGTTCGTAAAATTTCAGAGTACCGTCCCACCGAAGAAGATTTAAAACGCATCATTCGTGAAATGCATTTGAAAGTGACCAGTCAACGGCTCTTGATTTTGCAAGCTCTGTCGGAGGGCTCTCGACATGTCACTGCCCAAGAGCTTTTTGAAAAAGTGAGTGCGGTGGACGATGCCATTGGTTTTGCGACGGTGTATCGATTTTTAAGATCTTTGACAGAAAGCAGTTTTGTGACTGAGGTTCGCATGGGTGGGTTGCCAGCTCGCTATGAACTGACTCCGAAATCACATCATGACCATCTCACCTGCGTGGAGTGCGGAAAGATCTGTGAATTTGAAAATCGCGCCATCGAAGAATTGCAGCTAAAAGTAGCGCAGCAATTTGGGTTTGTTTTGACTCATCATATTTTGGAGCTTTATGGTGTCTGTTCGGCTTGTGCCCAAAAAACCGCTCAGCACAGGATGAAGTATGGCAACTCCTCGCAACCCCCAGCCCCCGCGCAAAGACGATTCTTTCCAAAAGCCCGCTAATTCAAATGCTAGTCCAAAGGCGTCGCCAATTGCCAACATTCAAGTTCGCGGCGCCAAAGAGCACAATCTTAAAAATCTCAGCCTCGAAATTCCTCGCAATCAAATCACAGTGGTGACGGGTTTGAGTGGCAGTGGCAAATCGTCGCTGGCATTTGATACGATCTATGCCGAAGGTCAGCGCCGTTACATCGAAAGTCTTTCGGCTTACGCTCGGAATTTTTTAGAGCAACTGAAGAAACCAGATGTTGAATTGGTGACGGGACTTTCGCCCGCGATTGCAATTGATCAGAAATCGGTGGGCTCTAACCCTCGGTCCACGGTGGGCACAGTCACCGAAGTTTATGATTACTTGCGATTGTTGTTTGCAAAAGTCGGTATCCCCCATTGTCCCGAACACAAGATTCCCGTGACAAAAACCAACATTGACGACATCGTCCGCCACATTTTTAAAAAGGGTGAGGGAACTAAGTTTTTTGTTCTTTCACCGGTGGTTCAAGGAAAGAAGGGCGAGTTCTTAGCTGAGTTTCAAAAATGGGCTCAAAAATTTGTGAAGGCCAAAGTCGATGGTCAGTTCATTGAACTCGCGAAGGCCACGAAGCTGGCCAAGACTCGCATTCACGACATTGATTTGGTCGTTGATCAATTGGTGGTCAAAGAGAGTTTGAAAGCCCGCATCACCCAGAGCGTGCAGACGGCACTGCAAATGGCGGATGGACGCATGGTTTTAGAAACCACCGCTGGAGTGCGCGAAAACTTCAGTCTTCACTCCTCATGCCCCATTTGCAATTACAGCTTTCCAGATCTCGAACCGCGTCTATTCAGTTTTAACAATCCCAGGGGCGCTTGCACCGAGTGCAATGGTTTGGGCACCCTCGATTTTATTGAAGAAGAGCGTTACGGCGACTCTGACTATGGTGGCAAAAAACTGGAACAGGTTCGCTATCATTTAAAAAATGCGCCTGACGAAACCGCGGAAGAATTGGATTTTGAACCGGAGATCACGGAGTGCCCATCCTGTCACGGCACCCGCCTGCGCGCAGAGCCTTTGCACGTTTTGATTCACGAAAAAAACATTGCGCAGCTCAGTGCTTTGAGTTTGCAGGAGCTTTTGATCTGGCTTCAAAAGCAGACTTGGGATGCGCGCGCCAAAATCATTTCTGAAAAAATTTTGAAACAGATTTTATTTCGGGTCGAGTATCTGCTTCGGGTGGGAACGGGCTATCTTTCCCTCGACCGTTCGGCGCGAACGTTGTCGGGCGGTGAGGGGCAGCGCATTCGCCTGGCCACTCAGGTGGGCAGTGGTTTGATCGGAGTTTTGTATGTGATGGATGAGCCCAGCATCGGACTGCATCCGCGAGATCACCACCGACTGCTGCACATCATTGATGAACTCAAACGAAAGGGAAATACGATCCTGTTGGTGGAACACGACGAGGACACCATTCGATTTGCTGATCACGTGATTGATTTAGGTCCGCGGGCGGGAAAATTGGGTGGCGAGCTGATGGCGATGGGTCGGCCCGAAGACATTGCGAACAATCCAAATTCGGTGACGGGTCAGTACCTCTCGGGTTTGCGAAGCGTGCCAGTGCCAAAAGTGCGACGACTTGGTTCGGGTAAAAAATTAAAATTGCTCGGGGCCAGTGGCCACAACTTGCAAACGGTGAATTTAGAAATTCCATTGGGGACTTTTGTCAGCATCACAGGTGTGTCGGGCAGTGGCAAATCCACATTGATCATTGATACGCTTTATAAAATCTTAGCTCAGCATTTTTATGACTCCAAAGCACGTCCTGAGGCCTTCGAGAAGATCACGGGACTTGAGCATCTGGACAAAGTCATCGAGATCAATCAAAAACCGATTGGCCGCACCCCCCGCTCGATCCCGGCGACGTACGTGGGACTGTTCCCTCTGATTCGTGATTTATTTGCCCAGTTGCCTGAGTCCAAAATTCGCGGATTTGCGCCCGGCCAATTTTCGTTCAACGTCAAAGGCGGTCGTTGCGAAGCTTGTCAGGGACTCGGGCAGATTCGCCTTGAGATGCATTTTTTGACGGACGTGTTTGTTCCTTGCGACACTTGTGGAACTCAACGCTACAGCCGCGAGACTTTGGAAATTCGCTACAAGGGCAAATCCATCGCCGATGTTCTGAGTTTTACAGTGTCTGAGGCCGTGGAGTTTTTTAAAAATCATTCGAATATTCATCGCAAGCTGGAAACTCTTCATCGGGTGGGCTTGGATTATATGGGCTTGGGCCAAAGTTCGACGACGCTTTCTGGCGGTGAAGCTCAGCGAGTGAAGCTAGATCGGAAGAGCGTCGTGTAGGGAAA
>CALCCV010000608.1 GCA_937900305.1 uncultured Pseudobdellovibrionaceae bacterium
GTACCGAGCAAAGAGTTTTGTCATCGCCACGGGTTCGCGCCCGATTCAAATCCCCGGTTTTGAGTTTGATGAAAAAGACATTGTGAGTTCCACAGGCGCTTTGGATTTCGAAGAAATTCCCAAACGCGTGATTGCCATCGGCGGCGGATACATCGGGCTTGAAATTTCGTCTTATTTGAAAAAGCTCGGAAGCGACGTCACCGTTCTAGAAGCCCAAGGCTCGCTGCTAGCTGGAGTTGTTGATCCCGAGTGCGACCAGGTGGTCCAAAAGAAACTCGAAAAATCAGGCGTGAAGCTTTTGTTAAGTACAAAAGCCAAATCTCAGAAAAGAATGGGCAAAAGTTTTGAGGTCACCGTTGATAAAAATGGCGAAACACAAACACTGTCTGCCGATAAGATCTTGGTCACCGTCGGTCGAAGGCCAAATTCAGACCAAGCTGGACTCAAAGAGATTGGTATCGCCATCGACGAACGTGGATTTGTAAAGGTGGACGCCCAACGACGAACAAATTTTAAGCACATCTTTGCCATTGGCGACATCTGCGGTCAGCCAATGTTGGCCCATAAAGCCAGCCACGAAGGCGTTTTGGTTGCCGAAGTCATCGCCGGTCACAACAGAGCCTACGACGTCAAAACTGTTCCAGCTGTGGTTTTTACTGATCCCGAAATTGCTTCCGCGGGACTCACCGAAGCCGAGTGTTTGCAAAAGGGGTTGAAGGATCTCTTGATATCCAAATTTCCATTCGCAGCGAATGGTCGCGCGGTTTCGATGATAGAGACCGAAGGTTTTGTGAAAATGATCGCCGACAAACAAACCCACGTGGTTTATGGCATTCACATCGTCGGTCCCGAAGCGAGCAATTTAATTTCTGAGGCCGCACTCGCCATCGAGATGGGGGCGAGGCTTGAAGACATCGCTTTGACAATTCATCCTCATCCTACTCTGGGCGAAACAATGATGGAAGCCGCCGAAGCAACCCTTGGCCACGCGATTCATATCATTCAACGTCCTCTTCGAGGCAGTGGTGCAAAATCTGCTCACGCCTGAAATTCCAGAGCTAGTGATTGAAGATTGGGGGGTTCTGCCATTTGCCGAGGCCCTCGATGGACAACTTCAGGTCTTAGAGCAGATTCATTCAAACAATTGGCCCGGCGTTATTGGTTTCTGTCAACACCCGCCGGTTGTCACCGTGGGGTCAAAAGCGCAAGCCAGTGAATATTGTGATTGGCAGGGAGAGGTCGTTAACGTCAGTCGCGGTGGGCGGGTCACCTACCATGGACCCGAGCAACTCATGATCTATCCACTGATCAATTTGTCTCACCCCTCTTTTCACAAAGATCTCGACCTGTATTTACGAAGTTTAGAAAACTGGCTGCTCGAGACCTTGAAGCAAATGGACATTTGCGCCTTCAACAAAAATCAAATGGCCCCCGCCGATCTCGCTCGCGCGCGCGCGCAATCTGCCGTCAGCGAAGCTGAAACCGAAGTCACCGGGATATGGACAGGGGGGAAAAAAATTGCCTCTTTGGGCATTGGCATTCGCAAGTGGATCACATTTCAGGGAGCCAGCCTCAATGTCAACGCCTCCAAAAACTTCGACAAGCTCACGCCGTGCGGTTTTCTGCCGTCAACGATGACTTCGATGAGTGAGGTCACCGGAGCGACATGGAACGTGAAAGCTGTGCAGAATCAGCTCACCGAAAACGTAGTGACGTTTACACGCAGCCTAATGAAGGCAAAATAAAGCTAAGTGAATCTAAAGTTCTTCAAGTATTTGAAAGGACAAATTTTGGCAGACTTTCGAGTCAGTGTCTTTTGACTTATCTCCATCTTCGACCGCTCACCGCTGAAGCTCTGGCACTCAATTTGAAACCCTTACATCTCTGAAATCTAAGGTTTTCTGATAACGAACCTAGCGTCCACAAGGAGATGAACATGAATGGTCTACGTAAAAACATCGGTCAGGTGACTACCCTGCTCACGATTTTGACAATGGTGATCCCAAGCCATGGCAAAGGAAATAAACCAAAGCAACCGGCCTTGGCTCAAGCTCAAAATTTTCAAGAGCTCATGATCCACCCCGGTCTGTATCGCCAAACCCCCTTATTGAGCACAACAGCACGCTTGGTGCGCAGAAACATTTTGGAAGCCCCAGGGAAGGATCCAAAAATATTCTTAGAGTTGCAAGAGATCACCTCTTATGACCTCGCAACAGCTGATGGCCAAGCAGACATGTTAAAGAACGTGAACGAACTCCTCGACTTGAGAAAATCGCAGAAAGAACTGAAGGACAATCCTTCCACGGATCCAGAAAAAGACCTCTCAAAACAACGAGTTCTGAATAAAGATATGGAAGTGGGACTCATTGCCCTCCAAACTCGCCTGCAAATTCTTTCTCAAAGTGAAGTGCGTGGTTCCGAATCAAAACAAGCTGAGTTGATAGGACAAATTGCCGTCATTGCGACGTCTATCTTGAGAAACTTTATGTATCCTGTGGAAAACAAAAACTTTGATTTCGCCTATTTTGGCAGAACCGCAGAGCCCATCGCTCAAACTCCAGGTTCGATCGCTAGCAACGTTGATGAAAACAGTGGCGAAATCGTCAAACCAGAAAATAAAACTTGGCTAACCAACTTTAGTCACGATGTCGAAAAAAGAAATCTCCTTGCGGGCTATGGCCGCACCGACCAAGAGTACAATGAGTGGATGACAGAAATTCTGGGCTCCAACAAAGTCGGCGAAGAGCGAGAACCAAAGCTGTTTGAATATGACAAACCCAAATCTGGCTACGGCGTTCATGCCGGATTCAGAGCAAAAATGGGAAAAAAAGAAATCAAAGTTCGTCTCGGGAATGAAGCGCGAGCAGGGAGTTTCGGCTCTCGTGTGATGGACGCCCTGGGATTTAGCGTTTCACGGATCGACGCATTGAAAGACGGCCAATTCAAAATGGAGTACGATCGGAAATTTTTCACGGAATTCAACTCACGCTCACCCATCGAAGTGACCGTGATGGGACTTTTCCAATACGAAAACAATCCCCAGTACAATCCCTTCAACTACATCTACGGTGTGAAAATGAAAGGGCAAACAAAACTCATCTCATCTGCCCGCTTTCAAAAGCTTTTGATTGCACCTTTGCCTAAACAAACAGGTGAAAATCGGGCGCGCGATCGCAATCTCGGCGCTCTCGAAGACAGTGACAGCGTTTTTAACAAAACTGTTGAAAACGAGGTCGAGTACATTGCCCTCAGTTCGGTATCCATCGAAATTCTTCAGGACAATGAAGCCAGCGTCGGTTCCATCGAACTGGATTCAGACATGCTTCGTGATCGACGTGAACTGCGTGGACTCGGAGTGATGGGCGAATTTCTCGGCCTCTACGACATTAGAAACGACAACACCCGATTGATGATCGACACCTCGACCAACGATGTTTCCATTCGATTGAACGACCTTGGTAGCAACTTAGGTTTGGCCTCAGGATTGCCCTTCGGCTTTGTCACCGAGGATCTCAATGGGATGCCTTGGAATTCAGGACTAGTGAGCGCCAATGGCAACAAAGTCACTTATAAGGACAAATCTTACAATACGATGGCGACCAGCAAATTCTTGCAAGAGATGAATGCTGACGATGCCCGTTGGATGGGAGCCCGCTTGGCGCTCTTGACTCGCGAGCAATTCCTAGACGCCTTCTATGCTTCTCATTTCGACGTTGCAGAGACGGTTCTCGCCGCTTCAAAACTTTTCAACCGCCGCAATCAGATCTTAGCTACTCTTGGACTGATGGGGAAAACAGTAGGCGGAGTCAAGATTGTGCCTTTCGAGCTTTACATCGTGGAAGGCAGAACGAGCGCCTCTCAGCATGAAGGCCCAATCGAATACCAACACACGAACAGCGAAGGAGAACTGGAGCCTGTGACTTTTAAAGTGGAGGATGCTCAACATAAAATCATAGACGGGAAAATTCTTCCTCACCTCTTTAAGGGCTTGAAGTAAAAGCGAACTCAATTCACTTTTCGAAAATCATTGCTCAATCTATTTAGCGCCCGATCAGTCTGAACGCCAGACGTCGGGTGCTTTTTTTTAATTCCTCGGCCAAGCAATTTAAGACGAATAGGACTCTTTGCTAACTCTCGGTCCCATCGCAGCTGTCGACGCAAGGTCTCGTCCGGCCCGGTAGTAAAGCGCGAGGGCAATGATCCAATAAGTCCACCACAAAATAACTGTCGTCAGGGCCGGAGCCGCTTGGTAACCCGCAAAAGAACTTAAGACCGAACCGAATCCCTCCGTGTCAGGCAAGATCGACGACACATCGTAAGCGGGGTCTTGGAGCGCTGGCAAAATTTCGGACTGAATTAAACCCTTACTGATCTGCACCAAAAAATGCGAAGCCGTTAAGAACAAAAAGAAACTCGTAACCGCAAAAAGTCGTTTAGGTCTGATAAAGGCAATTCCTTTGTTCAATAAAAACCAAGTTGCGATCGCAGCCACTAGTCCTAAACAAGCCACCAAGCAGTTCATCGCCAACTGAGCACCTTTCGACTCATAGAAAGAGCCGAAGAGAAAAATCACAGTTTCAATTCCTTCTCGAGCCACCGCTGAAGCCGCCAAAAGTCGAATGGCCCAGCGATTCGGCTGGTTCTTAGCTTCAAGAAATCGTTGCTGAAGTTCACCCTTGATTTGCGAACCATGGCGCTTCATCCATATGCACATATGAGTGATCAGCAAAACCGCCAAAAACAACAACCCGAAATTAAAGTATTCAAGCACTTGAGCCGAAAGTTCAGATTGGGAATACAAAAGTCCAAGCGCCAACACCAAGCTGACTGCGAAACCTCCGAGAATTCCACTCAGAACTGGCTCACGGTACCGCTCAGAATCAGGTTGACGGCGCAAGATGGCCCACAAAATGGTGACTATTAAAACCGCCTCGAAAGATTCTCTGTAGACCACCATAAAAATATTTAACAACATGACTTACTCTCTTCCTCTGGCTATGACTCATCCACTTTCTACTCACCAAGCCCTCAGCAATCACTCCGCAATCAACTTACCCTTCGCCGTAGAAGCGTGGAACTCTCCAAAAAAATCATATTCGCCGGGTTTTAGAGGCCCCACCGTCAAAATCAATTTTCCTTTTGGATTCACAAATTTTTCGATGACCATCTTTTTTGATTCAAACTCTTCAAACGAACTGTCATCGTTAAAAACCTTGAGAGTGAATTTTTCGTTCGCCTTCACACGCAAGACCTCTTTATCGAATTTATGATTCTTCAATCGCAACTCATGAGCGGGACGCTCCGGCTCAGCCTTAACGACCG
>CALCCV010000609.1 GCA_937900305.1 uncultured Pseudobdellovibrionaceae bacterium
GTTTCTGAGCCTGAACTTGACCCTGCGCTGCATAAATTGCGGACTCCCGGCCTTCGCTCGGCAATTTGATTTTCTGTCCTGCCTTTAGCTGCAAATGTGCGTAAAAAAGATCGGACTGCAGCACCACTGGACTTGAGTGCCCAAGTGCTTTTCCCAAAAGCAAACTCACGGAAACTCCATCAATTTCAAATCGCGGCAGACTTTCTTTCGGATAATGAATAAAACTGGGCTCACACTCTTCGACGTCTTCAGGCAGGGCGACCCACAATTGAATCCCATGTAAAGTGCTCGGCAGAGTGAGTTGTTCTGGCGGAGTTCGCTCGGAGTGTACAATTCCCCGCCCAGCCGTCATCCAATTGATGGCACCGGCTTCGATGACTTTGTCTGAGCCTAGGCTGTCCCGATGACGAATACGGCCTTCGAATAAGTATGTGACCGTCGCCAGACCAATGTGAGGATGCGGTCTGACGTTAATTCCCTGGCCGGGCTGAAATTTGGCCGGACCCATGTGATCAAAAAAAACGAAAGGACCCACCATTCGATGACTCACAAATGGCAAAACTCGACGGACTGAAAATCCACCCAAATCTTTTTCTCGGCCGATGACCATTTTCAAAAAAAACTCCTCTCAGAGCCTGACACAAGTTTGCTTAACATCACTCAGAAAACCAGATAGCATTGTGAATCCATCGGCGCAAGCGCAGGAGAAAAATTTGATATTGGCAAAATCTCTAGTGAAATCTTTCGGCACGTTTTCGGCGGTCGACGGTATCGATTTGCAGGTGCAAAAAGGGGAATGTTTTGGTTTGCTAGGACCGAATGGTGCAGGCAAATCCACATTCATCAGTATGACCTATGGAACTGTGCAAAGAAGCCGCGGAGAGCTGTCTGTTTTTGGTTATGATCCCAAAACGGATAGTCGGGAAATCAAAAAACGAATGGGCGTTGTCACCCAAGAAAATGCCCTCGATGAAAGTTTGTCCGTTTTCGAAAACATGATGATCTATGGTGCCTTTATCGGTTTGCCCAAGTCGGAGCGAAAATCTCGAATTGATGAACTTCTGGAGTATATGAATCTCGCTCACAAAAAAGAGGCGCTGATTCAGACTTTATCTGGTGGAATGAAACGGCGACTTGTTTTTGTCCGCGCCCTATTGGGCAAACCAGAACTTTTGATTCTAGATGAGCCCACCACGGGGCTCGACCCGGCTGTTCGCCACCTGCTGTGGGGCAAAGTCAAAGAGCTTCACCAAGCAGGGACAACTATTGTGTTAACCACCCACTATATGCACGAAGCCGAAGTTCTCTGTGATCGATTGGTGATCCTGAATCGAGGAAAAATTGTAGCCGATGGATCTCCCCAACAAATGATACAGCAACACACTCCCGGATTTGTGGGTATTTTTAAGCCAGAAGATAAAACTCATGTCGAAAAAATCGTTGCTAACGAAAAAAATTTGAATTTTCACGAAGACACATCTGGTTTGTATCTGCGAGCACCGGATCTGAATCAGCTCGCAACCTTACATTCTAATCACGGGTTGCAACCCTTGCAAATTCGACCTTCGAATCTGGAAGATGTTTTTCTTAAACTCACCGGTCAGGAGCTTTCAGTCGATGCTTGAATCTCTAAAACTCTGCATGCACATTACACTTCGCAATTGGATGGTCTATAAAAAAGATTTCATCGCAAATATCTCGCCGACGATCGCCGACCCGGCGTTGATTCTGGTGTCTTTGGGCTTGGGCCTCGGTACCTATGTCACTAATGTCGAAGGCATGTCTTACATGCAGTTTTTAGCGCCAGGTTTGACCGTCGCTACGGCGCTCTTCACTTCGTTTTTTGAAAGTAGCTACGGTTTTTTTGTTCGAATGACTTTTGAAAATGTTTTTAAGGCCATGTTGACGACTCCCATTGGCGTAAAGGAAGTGGTTTTGGGAGAATTGATTTGGGTTGCCTTGAAAGGCGCTGTCATGGCCGTTGGGGTCGCCATCGTTTTAGCACTTTGTGGAATGATGACCAACCCATGGATGATTCCCATGCTGTCTTTCGTGGGATTTTTGGTGGCGCTCCCTTGCGGCGCCATGGGATTATTGTCCACCTCGTTCGTCAACAACATGAACCAATTCCAAACAGTCTATTCGTTCTTGATTGCTCCACTTTATTTTCTATCTGGTATCTTCTTTCCGATCGATCAGATGTCCACACCCGTGCGAGCAGTGGCCGAAATTTTTCCACTGATTCACGGAGTTCGTTTGGCCCAGGCCCTGTTTTGGGATCGAGATATTTTTTCGACCTTGTTGTGCAGCGGTGGAATTTTAGTTTTGCAAAGTGCAATCTTGTGCGCATGGGCTTTCGTCCGCATTCGAAAAAAGCTCATTACTTAAAACCTAACCTATATCCCCGGTCGCTTTCCTCATGTATCTTCGCACGAAGCCCCGGCCGCCTCTATCGGCGGGCCTTTCCATGAGATAAGGTCAAAAGATGAAGGCGACGCCCTCCCATCCCCACTTTTACATGTGCCACCACTGCTCTCACTCCATTCCTGTGACCGACAACTATTTAGATGGGATCGTTTGTGATCGCTGTGGCCACTCCAATCATCGGTTGAGGCCGAAATCTGCCGCTCTTTCGATGGCGTTTTCTTTGACCGCTCTGATCTTTTATGTGCCCGCGAATATTTTGCCATTTATGACGATTGAGCTGTATGGACATCGCAATAGCTCCACAATTTGGAGCGGCATTTTGGCTCTGATCGAAGACGGCTCATGGCCCATCGGTGCCATCGTCTTTTTAGCGAGCATGCTGATCCCAATGCTGAAATTGGCGATTTTATTTTATCTGTCCGCCACCGCGCACACCCGAGCCCATCCGCGATTCAAGACAAGGCTCTTTCACTTTGTCGAAGCCATTGGCCGCTGGTCGATGCTCGATATTTTTTTGATGGCCGTTTTGGTTGCAATCATGAAGCTGGGTCCTTGGACTCACGTAACCCCCGAAGTGGGATCGCTGCTGTTTGCTCTCGTCGTTGTTTTCACGATGTTGGCCTCAGCCTACTTTGATCCCAAATTGCTTTGGCAAGATCTAGATCTGGAGAAAAAATCATGAGGTCAGCCGTTGAACGTAAAATCTCTTCCCTAAAATCTACTTGGTATGTCTGGCTTTTCCCACTCTTTGCACTGTTGATCGCGGGATGGCTTTTTTTGAAATACCAAGAACAGCGAGGACCTGAAATTCAAATATTGTTCGACGATGCCTCGGGACTCGAAGCCGGCAAAACAAAAGTTCGCTATCGGGGCGTCGATATTGGTCAGGTGAAAAGAATTCGGATTTCACAAGACAACAAAGACGTCATTGCTGACGTGGCTCTCCAAAGCGATGCTGCCCAGTTCGCCGTCGAAGGATCAAAATTTTGGGTGGTCCTTCCTCAAGTGGGATTTGCGGGTGTTAGCGGTCTCGAAACTCTATTTGCGGGAACGTACATCGCCGTGGACCCAGGCTCGCCTCAAGCAGATATCAAAACAGATTTTCGCGGACGTCTGGGTAGCGAGACGAGTGAATCCGTTGAGGACACCAGCGCGTTCACCCTAGAAACCAACAATCTTGAATCCGTCAGCGTTGGCGATTCTATCACGTTTCGCGGGCTCAAGGTGGGCAGTGTGACCAAAGTGGCGCTGTCAAAAACTGCTCAGATCGTCACCGTCCAAATCAACATTCAAAATCGCTATGTGCGTTTGATTCGCACCAACACGGTTTTCTGGCGCAAAGTGGGTGTCCAAGCGAAGCTGGGACTCTTCAACTCAGAGCTGAAAATAAATTCACTCGAAGCCCTCATGAAGGGTGGAATTGACTTTTTCACGCCAACCGAAGTGGGCCCGCGCGCAAAGGCCCAAACCAAATTTGTTTTATTTGCGGGTCCACCCGAAGGCTGGGAAAAATGGAATCCGGTTCTTGAGTGACCTTCTTGAAAGACGTAGGCTGAACCACGGCACAGTTCGAGGCTCGCCAAGATTTGTGCATCAATTCTAAATTTGCCTAAGGCCCTTTCGACTGTCTAAACATTTGACGGCATCGTGGATAAAATTGAGCTAAACCCTCGCTTAAATTGGCTTCTTTTCGCCACCGCCCTCTCAAGTTGAGCATGAACCTTGCAACTTAGAACTTTGATGAAACAGTTCTGGTTGGTCCTAATTTTTGCGATCTCGTTTCAAGCGCCCCTTGCGCACGCGGTGAAAAAGAAGCCAAAGGCCTCCACTGCGGCGACGTCTTCCACTACCTCTGCCGTGAGCAAAACGAAAGTACCGAAGGCTCCCGCAACTTTCATGGATTCAATGCATCTCGACTCCTACCTCGAGTTTGGACGCTTGGTGAATGCGACCAAAGATGCGGAAGAGGGCTCCGATATCTACGACAGCTATTTGCATCTTTTTTTACTAACCCGTTATGACATGGGTCCTATTTACACCGCCGGAGTGCGAGTTGAAGCCACCAAACTTCAAATAGCTTCAGACGACAGCAAAACTGATTTTGACTTGGTTCGCCCTTACCTTAGATTTTTGAAATTTGATCTTCCTTATGAAATCACTATGGGCACTACCGCCAGAGTTGTATTGCCAGCAAATACGGCCTCTCGTGACATTCAAACTTTCAAAGGTGGCTTGGGCCTGGCTGAAACAGTCAGTTTTGGAAAGTTGAACCTCCAGGTAGTCATGGAGTTTCAACAAAATTTTCACGAAAAAAAGACTCTCGACGACGAAGATAAATCTGTGAATACCGACAAAACAGCGGCCCTGACATTGAAACAGAACATCAAGTTGTCTAAAAAATTCAGTCTCATTTTAACAGGGATTTATTCGACGGCATGGGATTACGAAGGTGAAATGAATGAATCGTACTACATAGATCAAAGCATCGCCTATGACCTCAATGACTCATGGGGCATCTATTTAACTCACAGTGTGACTGGCCCTCTTTTTAAATATGATGAGGAAGGCGATCCCCACCAAAACTTCTCGCTGATTTCTCCTGAGAATTCCTATCTTGCGACCGGGCTGACCTTTAATTTTTAAAACTGATCTCTAGTGCGCTCTCGGTGACGGAAGGCGATGACACAAGCCTGCGGCGACCGAACCACAGGATGCCAAGCGCGAGTGACGAGGTCGCAGACATGATCATTGCCACAGGCAGAACTTCCTGCACGTCAAACAATCCCACCGCGGTTGAAGTGATAGCCCCGATACTCATTTGCAAAAATCCCATCAATGCGGCCGCTCGTCCTGCATTCTTCGCGAAAGGTGCCAAAGCCAGAGCTGCTGAGTTCGGAT
>CALCCV010000610.1 GCA_937900305.1 uncultured Pseudobdellovibrionaceae bacterium
GCGATGGACGAACCTCTGAAGCCAATGGACTTTTAGGTCGAAATTATTTTTTGCGGGGGGTGGTGGTTGAGGGGCAAAAGTTGGGACGTCAACTCGAATTTCCAACTGCAAATCTGCGAATGTCATCACCCTTTGTTCCTGCCAAGGGCGTTTATTTTTCGCGAATGAATTTCAGAGGTCAGTGGGCCTTCGCCGCCACCAACGTGGGAGTTCGGCCGACGGTCGACGGCTTAAACTTGGTGGTTGAATCCCACCTTCTCGACACCGACGAAAATCTGTACGGCGAAGATGTAAAGGTTGAGCTGTTGACCCACTTGCGCGGGGAAGTGCGTTTCGCCGGACTTCCTGAGTTGCAAACGCAAATTCGCTTGGATATTGAAGAAGTTCGCCGCAGAATGGGCGAATGGCTGGCCAAAATCTGATTCTCCAAAAGGACATTTATCCTTCCACCGAAAGAGCAAAGACAGCCTTGGCGGGCCATGACTTAAATGATGTGATTCAAACAACCCAGATGGACTTCGGGACCTTGGCACCTTACCAACAAATCAAAGAATTCATGATGGATCACCACGCCACTTTTGTTCGCGTTGATTTTCAAAGTGCCGAAAAAATGCTGATGAGACCCTGGGCTCCCCCCCAATCCGTGAGCAGATTGCGTGCGGTGGATTCTATTTTTTTAGAAAATGACCTCTTGGTGCCAAAGTTGATGTGGCCTGATCTTTTTCGCTCGTTTTTGGTTCGCGAAGTTCAGCCGCTTCACATTCGAGACGCGGCTTATATTGTCGGAGCCGGTCCCTTGGCGAGAATGGTTGCGTTTATCATCGCTGATCTCGGATACCGGAGCTTGCGGTTTGTCTATGTCGACGAAGAGATCGCACTGATGGAAGCTGAGTACCTCAACAAAGTGCTTTTTGGTTTAGATATTCAAGTGATTCCACCCAATAAAATCACTTCGAAAAATCTAGCGGGGAGTTTGCTGGTCATTTGTGACGATTTGTCGGAAGAAAAAGATTTTAAGGCTAATTTAGCTTATTACAACTTCATGGCCAACAACGCAACGGTGGTGGATCTTCGCAATTGGGAACCCAACAATATTCTGGCAGAAGAGGCCCATCGCGCAGGCCTGAGGGCCTATCCTCCCTCGAAGTTTTGGTCGCTTTACGAGCACCATTGGCTGCGCATGACGGGCTCCCAATTGACCTACGAGCAGTTTTTGATGGCCTGGCCCTTCTAATTTTGTGTGAGTCAAACTCTGTGCCGATTTCACCTCTCGCGAATTGTTCGCTGGCGCTGCTGACAGCTCTGCCTCTGTCGAACTTCTCGACGACTGCCCACAATTGATGCGCGTTGACAGGAGTTCGACGCATCCTCTATAGTTCTATTCGATCTTAGCGTAAGGAGTGTTTTTGGAACGTCGGCTGTTCAAATTTGCGCTGTCATTGGTTGTGCTGTTAGGAGCCTCTCAGGTTTTTGGCGTGGATCATCTTGTCAGTTTGATTTGTCGAACCAACGCGACAACTGCACCCTATGGTGTTAAACATCTCAACTTGAATTTTTTGTCGAAGGATCTCATCCAAGTGAGTTTTTATGAATTTTATAGTTTGACGGATGAGTTTGTCAGCGACGGACGTGAATTTTCTGATTTTGCCGTGTTCAAAAATGTTGATATAGATGTGACTAAATATCCAGATGGTCCAATCACACCATTGAAGGTCGACAAGAAATTGCTGGATTTGCTAGATACACCGCGCTCCAATTCTGCTTACGCGGTTGCGGCTAGAGGACGTCGTGTGGCGGGGCAAGTTCGTTTAGTCAACAAAGACCTCGAAGACGTTGTGTACGACTGCCGCGAAAGATAGATCGAATCAAATAGATCGAAATCAAGTCGAAATCAAAGGGGTGGGGTCCATTTTTTCTAATTCTTTTCCATTTTTAGTAATGGTTATTTTTTTCAGCGGTGTTTGCGGAGTCTTTGATCCCGTTGCTGTGTTTGCAGCAGATCCTCCATCTTCATCGCAAACTTTCCCGACCGCACAAGTTCTGCGAATTCTCTCTGACGATGATATTGAGTTGCAGAGCATCTCTCCAGATTGGCAAGTGGGCGACTGGATTCATTTTTTGATGGCCGATGGAACTGCGTCCACACTGAGTATTGAAAGCATTTCGAAATCAGTTTCTGAAAATGTGTTTACTCTCGGCGCGAGGCCGGTTTCTCTGTCGGCAAAGCGGATATTGGTTCTTGGCCAGGTTGGAAAAAAGATCGATGTCGCTCATTCCAATTCTAACTTTTTGGGTCGTACAGAATTGTTACTGAAAAGAAACTTGCGCCGCGACCAAGTTGTCATTCCCCAGGCTATTTCTAGTCGCTACAAGCCACTCGTCTACCAAGGCCTAGTAATGGGTGACACCGCCGAAACGTTGTGGGAGTCCGAGTATCTGGCGACTGTCTATGGCCAGGTTATGTACGGCATTTCAAATCGGGTGACGGTGGGAAGTTTGATGACGGCCTTGCCAATCGCACCAAACTTGCAGTTCAAAGTGAAAGTGTTCGAAGGGACCAGTCAAATGGCTTCGGTGGGTTTGAATTACATCAAGGTGGTTGATTCTGATCAAACCTCGGTGAATCTCAACGTCTATTGGGACAGTTTTAACAACGAGTCTCTCATTTCTCACACCTTCTTATCCGTTGCCGTGGCGACCTGGAAAAGTGCACTGGATGCCACGGCCCTCAAGGGGGCGGGGACTTCTTCGTTTCAAACCGGATATGAATTTGTATTGGACAGCTGGAATCGAGTTTTGTTGGGACCCAGTTACAATTTTGAACGAAAAGCCATCGGGGGTTTTATCAGTCATCTGTGGGTTTGGGATCATTTTCACCTGTCTCTCGGAGTTTCAGCGACGGACATCACTAAGCTCAAAGTTGAACCTAAAGAAGGATACTTGCCCTCCCTTGAGCTGTATTGGCGGTTTTAAGTGCGAATAGCTGTCATCACTCAACCAGGATTTGAAACGGAATTGCTTGCGGAGTTGGCTGAGATTTGGCCGTTTCTTTTGCAAAAAAATCTACAGACCAACACGGAAGCTTGGCCTGAATGGGATGTTCGCAGGGGATTCATTGAAGGCGAAGTCGAGATTTTTCAGGCGTTACAGATCAATTTTTTTTCCAGATTGGCCTCCCGAGTTTTGCTGCGTGCACTGACCAAGAAGGTGACCAGTCAGGCCCAAGTGTTTCAGCATCTCGGGCAATTTCCGTGGCAGCAAACTTTCGAAAAAGATCAAAAAATTTCTTTGAAAATAGATCTGCAAAGTCCATTGGTTAACAATGAAAAATGGTTGAAAGAAAAGCTGTTCAAAGAATCTCGTTTTGTTTTTACGAAACCCTATGATGCTTTGATCAGTCTGCGAGGCGAATGGCTTCAGGTCAGCCTGAATTCGTCAGGCGAACATCTCCACAAACGAGGTGGCTTGAAGGCGCGCGGCCTAGCCCCGCTGCGCGAAACTA
>CALCCV010000611.1 GCA_937900305.1 uncultured Pseudobdellovibrionaceae bacterium
AAGCTAAAATTTTTGCCTGCGCAGGATCCATTGTTGTGGGAGTCATTTTCTGTTGAACAAACATCAATATGCCCATGACTACAGGTAAAATAAAAATCGGATCATGAAGGCTCAAATCATGAATCCAGCCGCCCAGAGGACTCTGGTAAAGCTCAACACTCGAACCTATGACTCTATAAAGTGCGAAAAAAATCGGAATCTGCAAAAACATAAGCAGGCATCCTCCGAAGGGATTCGCTTTATTCTCTCGCATAGTCGCCATCATTTGCTTTTGCAACTGCATGGGATCGTCTTTGTATCGCTCTCGAATTTCATTAATGAGAGGCTGAACTTTTTGCATGTTTTTCATGGATCTGAAGCTCAAAATATTCACCGGCAACACCAACATCCGCACCATCAAGGTCAACAAAATAATCGCCAAGCCCCAATTGCCAACAAATTTCTGGAACCATTTCATTACGAACAACATAGGACGGGCAATGAAACTCAAATATCCAAAACTCATGATTTGCGCCAAATGAGGATCAACACTCTCAAGTGTATTGATCTCCTTGGGCCCTACATAAAATGTCTGTTCGAGAGAGATATCATTGCTTTGAGCTGAAGGCCGGTAAATCGCATAAGCCTCAGCCTCCGCCGACTGAGTTTTCGTGTGCAATTGTACATCAGGAGAAATCGGCGAATGATCAATCAAAGCCGCAGTGAAGTACTGGCTGCCAAGCGCCACCATTGAGCCATTTTTGAACTCTTCTTGATAGTCTGCAGAAGCATTTGAAAAGTTCACTGACTTTTCTTGACCCGAGAATAGAATAAAATAATCTTGATGATCGTACGACGGGAAAAAAATCGACGTTTTTTTAGGTTTGTGAATCGCATCTCCCAAAACAATTGAAAGCCCGCGACTAGTGTCAGGATCGGGATTCTTAACTGTGACCTTACTTTGAAAAGCGCCTTTTTCGGGAATATAAAGCAGAGTTCGAGTGATGAGGGTTTCGCCATTTTGAGCCTGGCCTTCAAATCCGTTTTCAATTGCACGAACCACAAAATCCACGGGCAATTTCGTACTATCTTTCAAAAGTGCAAACAATCCCGAAGGAAGCTTGTCTCCCATCAAAATTGGTTGGCCCGAGCGATCTGAAAAACCCTTGATAGTTAAGTTTTTAAGACCCATTCCTTGACTAGAAACTTGAAAACTCAAACGATCGCTCGAAAAAGGGAACAAAACCTCTTCGACCTGTGGCTTTTGAAGCTCTGATCCAGTGTCACCACTATCTATCTGCGGCACAGTGGGAGCGACATTCGCCGTACTCCCTTCCGACGAAGTCACAGCTGCCCCACCAACGGGCGAAGACACGACCGACGGTGCAGTCTTGTATTTTGAATTTAAATACGATTGCCAGACAAAATAAAAACCAGCGACCAGAACAAGGGCGACGATCATCCGACCGTCGAAGGCGGGTTTTTGATCATTCATCATGTGAGTTTCCTACTTTCAAGTGAGGGGGATGGAACAGGGTCCCATCCAAAAGGTCCACCGGGACGGCATTTGCAAACACGAACTACTATTAAGCCAAGGGCTTTTGAGATCGGCTGCTGTTGAAGGGCTTGAACGGCATACTCTGAACAGCTGGGATAAAAACGGCAGCATCCACCGAGATGAGTTGTACCCGCAGTTCTGTAAAGAGCTACAAACCAAAGAGCTAACGCCTTAGCGAGCTGCTGTAAATGAAGTTTCAAACCGTTGGAGTTGCTGAACCAAATCTTCATAGGTTAATTCGCAATAGGCCTCTGGAGGTTGACCACTGAAGACAAAGACAAAATCACAATTTGCACTAGGTAGCTGACTGGACTGCCGGAGACGTTCCTTAGTCCACCTTTTAAGACGGTTACGAACGACGGCGGTCCCGACATGTCGGGAAAGAACAAATCCAAACCTCGCTTTTGGAAGATCGTTTTTGTTCCAATATATGGTTAACCACCGACAAACCCTGGCTCTGCGACCAAACTGCCGCAGCTTGCGAAAATCGACCTGTCTTTTCAGGGTTGTTAAAGGACTATTTGCCACCAACAGAAACTGTCAGACGTTTACGACCTTTGGCCCGTCGACGAGCTAAAACTTCCTGACCACCAGTTGTAGCCATGCGAGCCCGAAATCCATGTTTATTTTTACGGCGGCGATTGCTGGGCTGATAATTGCGTTTCATGGCAGATCTCTCCTTAACATGATTAATTAAAAGTAATTAACTAACTCAATGATTTAACAAAACAGACTCGATAAATAAAAAAACTCGATAAAACAATCAAAGAGAGCCTTTTAAAACATTTTTGCTCGCATTAAAAGCTTTCCATTCAAGAGTTCACGGATTGTTGCGCAAGGAGTCGATAGTCAAAAGCTCAAAACCCTCCAAACTCTAGGTATTCTCTATAAATTGGGAGAGGGGCCCATATCTAGTGAGCACCAGAAATCGTTTCGGCCCTCCACCACAAGCATTGATCATCACTTTTCTCGCTGTTAAACCTTTAGGTCCTCTTCAGCCATTTCGTCGATCCTGGTCGCGGCCCTGGGGAGGAATCCACAAAGAATCGAATCCTTGGGTTTTGAAACTCTCCGGCTACTCAACCTCGTAGCCATAGACCTTCATTTGCCTAACTCAAGGAGGACAGGGGGAATGCTAGGTGGAATTGAATTCAGCACTTTGGACGCAGATTAAAGGTCGGATGAAGACCCAAAATGACAACAATAAGTTTTTAGCCACTTGGCTAGATCCTATTGAATTTGTGGAAACCTCTGGCTCCAATGACTTTCCAAAATTTGTTCTCGGAGTTCCAAATCCCCTCCACCACTACTTTGTAGTGGAAAATCTGCAAGACAAAATTCGCCAAGAACTCTACACACTCTTAGGTTCCACTTTCGAAGTCGAGTTCGTTGTAACTGGAAAACCAATCAGCAACAGCTTTGCTCCAGCCAATGAGCTTGAAGCCGCGCTCAATTTGAGTGATCGACAAATGGTTCATTCTGTTTCGACACCGCTCCCACCTATAGAAAAAGCAGCAAACTCGGACCAACTGAACCCTGATTTTACTTTCAGTACTTTTGTGGTTGGGAAAAACTCTGAATTTGCCCATGCCGCCTGTTTGAATGTGGCTCAAAATCCCGGGATTGGAGATTACAATCCTCTCTTGATTTATGGACCTGCCGGAATGGGAAAAACCCACCTGTTGCACGCTTCAGGCAATTACATTCGTCAATATCTACCGCATTTGCGAATCACTTATGTTTCGGCCGAACGCTTTATGAATGAGTGCATCGCGGCCATGCGTCACTCCCATATGGAAAAATTTCGCCAAAAGTATCGTGAGAATTCCGACATTCTATTGGTGGATGATTTGCAGTACATCGGCAAAGGTGAACGTGTGAAAGAAGAGTTCTTTCATTCGATCAACACCTTCATTGATCGCAAAAAACAGGTGATCTTGGCCTCCGACCGGATGCCAAAGGATATCATCGGGCTTGAAGATCGCTCCCGTACGCGTCTAGAGCGAGGTTTGATAGCTGATATCACCATGCCGGATTTTGAAACTCGTCTAGCCATTTTGAAATACAAGGCGGAGCGCAATCAAATTCACGTTCCAGATGATGCAGCCACTTATATCGCGCGAATATCCAAACGGTCCATTCGAGAGCTCGAAGGAAATCTCAAGCGGGTCAAAATGTTTTCTGAGCTTCAGGGTTTAGAAATCAGCGCGGACTTAGTTAAGAAAATTTTGGCTCATCACGAAACACACACGACAATTTCTTTAGAAGAGGTGCAGAAACTTGTAGCTGATCATTATCACGTCAAAATGACTGATTTGAAAAGCTCCACCCGCGCCAAGTCTATCGTCGTTCCGCGCCAAATTGCTATGCATTTAATTAAAAAATTTCTTGATAAATCACTGGTCGACATCGGTAAAGCGTTTGGAGGCAAAGATCACACGACAGTGATGAATGCAATTTCAAGAGTTCAGCATCTACAGGCTACAGATCCCGATATCGCTAAAGATATCGAGGAATTGGAGACTAGAATCCACAATATCACAGGAGTGTGAATGTGGATTCGGTAAAAACCTGTGGATCACCCTCTGGAGGAAAATGTGGATCAAAAAAGTGGGGATAACTCAGTTAGTTTCAACCGAGTTATCCCGGCCTCAATTCACAGATGATTTTGAATGATTTCAAAGCTTTATTGAGTTACGACGGTTATCCACGCCCCTACTACTACTAAGGATATATAATATAATAAGGATCGTATGAAATTACAGATCGAAAAAAAGTCACTTTTAGACCTGTTAGCAAAAACACAAAACATCATCGAAAAAAAGAACACCATGACCGTGCTCTTGAATGTTTTGATGGAAACTGAAGAGGATCTCTTTCGAATTTACGCAACGGATCTTGAAGTGAGCATGAAAGATGAAACCTCGTGCAAGACTCAAGAAAAAGGACGCTTGGCAGTTCATGCGAAAAACCTTTTCGACATCACGAAGGAACTGGGTGACGGTCCTATCCAGCTCATCAAAAAAGAAAACAACTGGCTTGAAATAAAACAAGGCCGTTATTCGTCGAGGCTCGTGGGAGTTTCACCGGAAGAGTACCCCATATTTCCTGCCCACTCTTCGGATCAGTTCGTTACGATTGAGCCCAAACAATTTAAAAAAATGATCGACCAAACACTGTACTGCGTGTCGACAGACGAAACGCGATATTACCTGAACGGCGTTTATTTTGATTTTCAAAAAACCGATGGTTTGAAAATGGTGGCGACGGATGGGCATCGTTTAGCCTTAGCTCAAAGTGATAAAGTTTCTTTCAATTCGGTTTTTCCACATGGAGTGATTGTTCCTCGAAAAGGCATGAATGAAATTCGAAAGCTGATGGAGGCTAGCGAAACTCCGATGCAAATTGCTATCGAAGGTAGCCAGTTCATTGTAAAAAGTGGAACTACACTTTTGTTAATTAGGCTCATAGAGGGCAAGTACCCCAATTATCAACAATTTATTCCACAGCAGATTAAGCATTCCTTTCAAGTTCAGAAGGAATCTTTCTTGTCTTCGCTGCGAAGAATTTCATTATTTGCGAATCAAAAAAGTCGCGCTGTCACATTGAGTTTAGGCAACGGGAAAATGGAAATGTCGTCGAGCAATCCGGATCTGGGAGATGCTCACGAGGAGATGGAAGTTCAATACTCGGGCTCAGAAATTAAAATTAATTTCAATTCAAAATACCTGCAGGAGTCTTTGGTTGGTATAAATTCTGAACTGATCACTTTCGAGTTCAGTGATCAGCTTTCACCAACGCTCATTCGCGGAATGAATGAAAAAGATTATTTGAGCGTGGTTATGCCGATGAGGATTTGATGCGGATTCTTGAGATCCGTCTTTTTAATTTTCGCAATTTACATGAACAACATCTGAAGCTGTCGCCGCAACTCAATCTTTTTTTAGGGCCGAATGGCCAAGGTAAGACAAACCTACTGGAAGCCTTTCACTTCATTTTGAGAGGAGACTCGTTTCGTTACACGGAAGCAGACTCTTTGAAAAATTATAACGCCCCTTTTGCTCGAGTCGATGCAAAAATTGCGATTGGTGGCCTGGTTCATGAGGTGAGGGCTTCGTTAGAAAATAATCGCAAAAGTTTTTTCATGAATGGCAAACGGTGTACGCCCCGAGATTTGCACCAAAAATTTCATGCGGTCTTGTTTAGCCCCGAGAGTTTGGCAGAAGTCAAAGAAAGTGCTGAACATCGCCGCGATTTGATTGATCAGGTGTTAGAAATGTCGAGTCCTCGCCATCTCGATCTGCTGGAAGATTTTAAAAAGGTTTTGAAAACTAGAAATCGACTTTTGCGAGATCGACAAAGTGTGACTGAGGTCGGAGCATTAAATATGCTCGATCGGGTGCTCGAGAGCTTGCAGCCTCAATTTTTGAGTCTCGCAACAGATCTCACTTACGAGCGCCTGCAAATTTTGGCCGCTTTGCAAAATGATTTTCAATCCCATATGCGAAGTATTTCCGCGAGCATGACTGTGGACATTTCTGTGGATTATCTCATCTCTCAGCAGTCTGCGCAGTGCATGACAAAGCTGGCCATCGAAAGCCTTCTCCATCAACGCCTTCAGGAGCTGGTTTCTGCTGAGAAGAGTCATGGAGGTTCTCTCGTTGGTCCGCAGAAACATGAAATTCGATTTCTTCTGAACGGAAAAGATTCTCGTTTTTACGCCAGTCAAGGCCAACAAAGGGCGTTGATAATTTCTTTCAAATTAGCTCAAATCGTGTATCATAGACTGCTCAGAGGAAACTGCCCCGTTTTGCTGTTGGACGATGTTTTGTCCGAACTCGATGCGGGAAAACGATCCGCTCTGATCACATTTTTGAAGGGTATGGACGCGCAAACTTTTGTAACTTCGACGGATTTGGGTCTGAGTCAGACCTTTTCAGAATTCAACAGCGATGTCTCTTGGATTCAAGACGGTCGTTTGCACAAACCAGACATGGCTGAATCTCCGATTCCAGAGAATGCTATTGTGAATACTTTTACTTTTGAAAATGTACTTGAAAATGGTTTTAAAAAATTAGGCCAAGAACTGAGCCAAGAAGCAGGCGACCAAGAATTGAATTCAGTTCGATAATTCAATTCAAAGTAACGGTCTGAGTAGCTAGGGAGAATTCTGTGTCCAGTGAGGGAGTGCAAGTGTCCCAGGGAAATAATTCGTATTCGGCAGACTCGATTCAGGTCCTTGAGGGCCTCGAAGCCGTCCGCAAACGACCAGGCATGTATATCGGTGACACGGGAGAGCGGGGATATCACCATCTCGTTTATGAAATTGTGGATAATTCGGTGGATGAGTCCTTAGCCGGATACTGCAAACACGTCAGTATCACCATTCACGCAGATGAATCAGTGACTGTTGAGGATGACGGCCGCGGAATTCCAGTGGGTCAGCACAAAAATGGAAAATCGGCTCTGGAAGTCGTTATGACCGTTTTGCATGCGGGTGGAAAATTTGATGGGTCATCTTACAAAGTGTCAGGTGGTTTACACGGTGTTGGTGCTTCGGTGGTCAATGCTTTGTCCTCTCGGTGCCAAGTGGAAGTTCACCGCGAAGGCTCTTTGTGGACACAAAAATATGAAAAAGGGGCTATCAAAACAGCGGTTGAAAAAGGTGGTGCCACCAACAAAACAGGCACTCGAACCACTTTCAAACCTGATCGCGAAATTTTCAAAGATGAAACCATCACTTTTAATTTTAACACTTTAGCCAACCGATTGCGCGAACTTGCGTTCTTAAACGCGGGGCTCTTTATCAGTCTGACGGATGAGCGCAACGGTAAGAAACAGGACTTTCAATACGCCAACGGCATCGCTGAATTCGTTGGCTACATGAATCAATCTAAAAAGCCCTTACATGCG
>CALCCV010000612.1 GCA_937900305.1 uncultured Pseudobdellovibrionaceae bacterium
TCAGCGACTTGATCACGTAGCAGTGCTCAGTCGTTAGGTAATTTTTCAATGCCTTTTCTACATCCTCCTTTCTTTTTATATTCGTCGTGGCGTACGAAGCTAAGGTCTTTGCCGTTGTCACTCCCTCGGCAATTGATCTTAAGATTTTTACTCCCGCGACACCAAATGTGTCAGATACAATTGAACTCCATTTTATGTTGCCATCCTCTAAAACCTTTTGAACACGGTTTTTGACGCGAGCTAAATCGCCCACCATGTTCGTGCGATGACGGCTCATTTGTCTGAGTCGTTGAAAAATTGGCTCCGGAATAAAAGAGGGTTTGATAAAACCCATGCGGTGAAGGTGCGCGATCCACTGGGCATCCTTGTAATCTGTTTTTCTGCCGGGAACATTCTTCATGTGATGGGCATTGCCCACCGTCACTTCAATCCCCATTGGAGTCCAAACATTGTATAACGGGCGCCAGTAAATTCCCGTGCTCTCCATAGCCACTTCTCGAACTTCGCGGTCTAGCAGAATGCGACCCATACCAATGAGATCATCCGTTAGTGTTGAGCACTGAAAATGCTCCTCCACTGGATCCTGATCCGCAGGTCCAGTTAACACCGTCACCACGATCATCTCTTTGTGCACGTCTACGCCCGCCACGCGTGTTCGAAAAGCTTTCACCTTTTCCTCCTTCTATTCTAGAAGATCTTGGAAGGAAGAGGTTGAACTGCACGCACAAAATTTGCCCTGCGAAGAATAAACATTCATCCGATGGTTCTTTGAGAGTTCAACCGGCCACATTACAAATCGACTACAACCCTAAAACGAGCTAAGCCAAACGTACTTCGACCTGTTTTATCTTTCCCAAAATCGGCGCCGTTTTATATGAAAATTTTGAATTTGTAAACTCACTTACATGTTGGATGGTAGGGCCGCCGAGGGCGGCTCTGTGGGCATTACCTGGCCAGGCAAATCCGTTAACCATTTTTGTCCTTCGGACCCAAAAGTGAAAATGACTATTTCTTCAAAATTCTTTGATATGCTCAAAACGCCCGCGCCCACCATTATTTTGAATTCCTGAGCATAGTTGCGCCTGAACGGTACTGGAATTCTCCGCCAGGCATACCCCAATGATATTCATAACGGATTTCATTAGTACTTAGATGAAGATGTATTTCTTCCCGAAACGAGTTTCGATTTGGAGTGTCGCCAAATCTGAAAATCATGTGATTCGAATTCGAACTTTCGACATAGGTATGCTCGGCTAAAAATGGTGTGTTGGTATTCAAATTGAAAAGTGAAAGTCCGTTTGAAATATTCGGCGCCACTGTTGACACCTCTGAGTGATAGATCGCTGCCGGATTGGTTGGAGATTTAGCTTCAAATTTTATCTGGAAGCCTCGCCCCCCAAGGATTTCTTGAAGATCAAAGCTTCCGATGAATTTTTCTTTCTCGTGATTGATTCCCTCGCCGCTATAGAAGCCAAGTGCTTTTTTAAAGGTCTCCATAATAGTTTTCATGAAATTGTCTCCGACAGATGGGGAACCACCTTAAAGTGGGTGAACGACTTCATGGCTTCTGTAAGATCATTTAGTTTGCAGAACTCGGACACAGCCGCCATGCCTTCCCAGATTTTTGCGACCGCTGGATGTTCGTGAGCTTTTTCTGCCGCTTCGACATCAACCCATTCAATAATTTCCATATAAGTGTCGTTGGCGCTTTTCATGGTGAGCCGAGGTCTAGAGGTAATGAGCTCCAAGTCCTTAAGGACTGGAACATGCTGAGCGATCAATTTCTCAAGATCAGCCTCACGACCTGGCTTTGCTTTGTAGAGCGCGATAACGATTTCTGTTCCCATTAGTTTTCTCCTTCGAACCAACCGAGCCACTTTTTAGCGACTTCCAGTCGGTTGCGGTTAATTTCATATATTTGTTCCCGACCTTCGCGGGTCACCTGAACGAGTCCCGCTTTTTCTAGCACCTTGAGATGGCGGGTCGTTGTCGGCCAGCTACAGGAAAAACGGTCTGCAATGTCGCCTGCAGGCATCTTTCCACCGCGAGAATTCAGGACCACTAAAATATGTCGACGAGATGCATGAGCAAGAGCCCAAAAGACCTCTTCAAATTCTGTAAGTTCTTGTTCTGCGCGACTGAGTTTTTTCATATTTAGCCTTGAAGCTAAGTATCAAGAAAAACGATTAGCCTGCAAGCTAAATTTTATGGCTCATACCTAAAGCTGGGAATTTGGCTCAGCGCCCCGCGCGGACTGACAATGGATAATAGGTGTGGAGAACAGATAGCTATTCGTTCTCCACTTAAAACGATCGGATTTTATTAGGAAAAGTCGCTATCTGGAGAACGAATAGTACGCGTTCTCCAACGTGGAGAACAATTACCTAAAAATTAGTACTTGTTCTCCACGAGCAGGCCAGACCGGAAGATATGGAAGTAAAAACAAGAAGTTGCACGCCCGCCGTTTGGCTGGTTTGATTTTTCTGCGAAGACAAATCACCCCGTCAAGGAAGGCGGCAACCGTGAAGAAGCATCTCAAGGGACAATCCCTTTTTCAACTGATTGACCAAAATAATTTCAACGCGCTGGTAAAAAAATGGGACATGGATAAATGGGTGCAGAGTTTTTCGACCTGGGAAATGACCCAGGCTCTGATCCACTGTTTTGTGATGAGGATTGAATCTTTCCGTGAAGTTGAAGGCACGCTTAAAATTCCCGATTCAACTTTTGGAGATGCTCTTCGAGGAAGAGCGTTTGGATTTTTCCAGGAACTTTGCGATTTGATTTTGTTGGATATCCGGGCCAAGACTGAGTGCCGAAAAACTAAAAAAGCAATTCATCAAATTATGGCCATCGACTCAACTGAAATCAAAGTTCATGGAAGTCTGTTTGATGAGCCCGGATGGAAGCAAAGACATTGTAAGGACGCCCATCAAGCTT
>CALCCV010000613.1 GCA_937900305.1 uncultured Pseudobdellovibrionaceae bacterium
GAGGAGGTCAGGCAGCGCCTGCAGCCTGGCCACCAGACCCGGGCCATCCACATTTGAAGTTGCCAGAGATTTTTCAAGATGCTCAAGCTTGTGATTGTAAAGCTGAATCAATTTGCGATTCATGTCATCAAAAGCCGCCAGCTTCAAATCAAACTGCGCCTTGCCTCCCAGAGCCGTGTACAATTCGGGCAGGTCTTTTACGCGCACGACGGTGTCGATGTCGCGGTGGCTGCGGTCACTGACCAAAAATGCACCAAACGAGTTCATGTATCCTGATTTCAAATCACCGAGGATGGCTTTGCCTTCCTCATTTCGGATATCGTAGTCGAGCAAGTCATCACTTCGTTGAAACAAAAGCCCCAATAAATTGCCGAGCTCTTCTAGCAACTGGTGGAGGCTCACGTCTTTCAATTCGCTGGCAATGAAAGGCGCGCGGATACACCATTTGAAGAGCGATGCGGTCTTGAGATGATGGATGCGGTCCAATTGTTCGAGGGTCACAAAAAAATCACCCACAACGGAATCTTGCAACCACTCACCTTCCAGCAAATCAGAAATTATTTGAGCCGTGTAACTGACCAGATGAATATTTCCGTGCGCTGAGAGATTGACCATCACGCGCGCCAGAAGATAATCGCCGGCAAGGACGGCATACTCGGGAGTGTACTTTGTCCAAGCCGCCGGTTTGCCTCGGCGCAAATGGGAACGATCCACCAGATCGTCATGCAATAAGGACGCGTTGTGAATGAACTCGATTGTTTGGGCCAAGAGATGAACCACGTCCGCGGGGGCTTTGAGGTGCGAGCAAACTTGCTGAATGAGTTTTGCGCGGAAGCCTTTGCCACCGGCGAAAAGATCGTCATACAGCAAGCTGAGTTTGGGGAGGTAGGTCGGAAAATCCTCACCGCTGTAGATTTTCAGGCTCTTCGTGAAGGTCTTTGTGATGTCTGTATCCAGTCTCATTCAGCGCCAATGTTGAAGATTTGGCGTCCCCTGTCAAGGTTCAAGGGGAGAGCTTCGTTGCTTTGAGGATCCGAATCGCATAGTTTAGGAGCATGAAATTCGAGAAGCAGAGATTCATTCATTTTCGCGAGGCTGATCCCGCGGGCATTTTGTTTTTTGGTCGTCTGCCAGAGATTTATCACGACCTGTTCGAAGAGGGCCTGCAGGAGCAACTCCCTTGGCGAGAACTGTTCGCCAACGAACGACTCGCTCTGCCCATTCGCCACCTCGAGGTCGATTATTTGAGACCAATGCGGGCGGGAGTGTTTTACACTTGGCTGGTGAATGTGATGAAGCTGACGGATCATTCTGTCGAAGTCCATCTGCAGGTCTTGCATGAAAATCATCTTCACGCTCATTTGAAGTGCGTGCACGTTTGCGTCGATCAACAAGCTGCCCAAAAAACAAAACTGCCGGCTCAGTGGCGAGCGGCCTTGGAGGCCCTACAGTGAAATCGAAAACGAATGAAACTCCGACTTGGTGGCAAGATGGAATTCGATTTCAGTGCCAAGGTTCTGGAAAGTGCTGCACCTCCCACGGTGAATTTGGATTCGTGTTTTTAACATTGGCGGATCGGCGACGGATGTCTCGACACCTCGGTTTGTCGACTTCGGCCTTTACTCGAAAGTATTGCGATCGGCAGGCCGGATCTTGGCACCTCAAAGAGCGCAAAGAGAATCCAGATTGTTTGTTTTTGAAAGGCAAACAGTGTGGGGTTTATGAAGCACGGCCAATTCAGTGTCGAACTTGGCCCTTTTGGCCCGAGGTCATGTCCCCTAAAGCCTGGAACAAAGAGGTGGTTAGCTTTTGCCCCGGAGTTGGTAAAGGAAAAGTGTGGTCAGCGACAGACATCGCGCTTCAGTTGGAAAAGCAGATTCAGTCTGAAAAAGAATTAACGATCGAAGGCCGAATCAACGGCCACGCCACCGGCCAGTACTAAAATTATACGGCGCTGGAAACATCGCTGGTGAGGGTCATCACTTCGCGAATCTGTCGATTCAAAGCTTGCAACTCTTCATTGAGCTGGATGCCCTCTTCGTGCAACTCATCCCGCCGAGTGATGTCTATTTCAGGCTGGTCGAGGTCTCGGGCAATTTCTTCTAAGCGTTTGTGAGCGCGGTGTCGGCGCTGACTCAAATCCAATTGCAACTGGCCCAACTGATGGGGAGCGAGATAAGCCGGCGGCGAGCTTTGCGAAGCTTGTGAGGTCAAAGTTTGAAACGAGAGAGAGGGTGAGGTGGTGGTCGAGTGGTGGGAGGAGGAAGTTCCGCTGTCGGTGTCTTCGATCTTTAAACTATTCCAGAGCAATTTCCATTCGTTCTTCAGGGTTGAAAAACTCGTTTTCGAATCAGGGTCGTCAGTCATAACGGGGTGGCCTCCTAAGCACTTCGGCTCGATCTTACCACTCTCTTCGGTCATTCGCCTATCACTCTCAATGCGACTGAGGACTAGGGTAAAATGCTTTCAAAATTGCTAAAGCTTCTAAGGATTTATCAGCTAGACCAAGGGCAGTTAATGCAATGAGTCTAAAGTAATCCTGTCAAGTAGAGGTCGGTGCCGAGAGTTTGACGGCGCAAGCCTTTCAGTTCCAGTCGATCTTTCATTTGCGAAATGGCGAATTCTCCGGACCAGGTTTGGTGCCCTCCTCCGACGAGAATGGGAGCTTGAAAAAGATGCAGTCGATCGACGGCCCTCTGGGTGAGCAGCGATCCGATGGTGTGAGGTCCTCCTTCGACCAAGAGAGATTTCACATTCCATTGCCAAAGCTGAGCCAGTAGCGCTGACCAATTGAGCGGAGCAGTTTCTTCAGCCAGTGGAAGGAGGGAGGCTCGGTGGCGCTGTTGAAATTCTTTTTGGGCGGCTCCATCGAGATCTTGAAAGTCCAACTCGGAAAAGGAATTTTTAGAAAGTTGAGAAGTTCGAACCGCCCAGAAAATGTGTTTGGGTGAATGGGCGGAAAAAATTTTGAATTCACGGTCGCTTTGCAAACCTCGACCCTGAGGATCAAGGATGAGGATCGCATTTTGTTTCTGAATGTTGGGGAGGCGCACGTTGAGTCGCGGATCGTCTTGAAGCAGCGTATTGACTCCGATCGCGGTGAGATCATATTTCGCTCGTAGCTGGTGGCCGTGCTCGCGCGCTTCTGGCCCCGTGATCCACTGGCTTTCGCCGCTCTTGAGGGCCATGGCTCCGTCTAAACTGATCGCCGCTTTAACACTGACGAACGGTTTTTTTTGGCGCACGTTTTTAAGAAAAATTTCGCAAGTGCTTTCAAGATCCATTTGCCAAGCGAGCGCTTGTTGAGGACTCAGTGAGGTTTGGCTCGCAGACATGCGATCGTGAAAAGTCATAACGTCAATCCCTGCGTTTCGCAAAATCTCAAGGCCTTGGCCGGCGACTTTTTCAAAGGGATCGATCAAACCAAAAGTCACTTGGGCGATCGGCAGGCTGGCCAAAGTTTTTGCGCAAGATGGTGTACGACCCTGGTGAGCACAAGGTTCTAGCGTCACGAAAAAATGGGAACCCTTGATTTCATCGGGCGAAAGCTTTTGGAGGGCGTCGATTTCGGCATGGCGTTCACCAACGCGGGGATGAAATCCATAAGCTAAAAATTCATTATCAGAACTGAGGACAACGCAACCAACACAGGGATTGGGGCTGACGAAAGGAGCTCCGTGCTGAGAGATTTTGATGGCGATGGCCATCGCCTCGGTCAACGAAAGGCGCTGACCTTTAAAGGGTTCGCGCCAGTGGCCGACCCCCGTCGCGAAATCAACGGGAGTGAGTCCGGCCAGAACGGGATCTATTTTTTCATCCATGATTTCCAATAATCTTTAAGTTCGAATTTTTCAAATTGTGGATCGATGTGAAGTTGATTCCAACTGTCGATCATCACGGCCACTTCGTCGGTGTGAGTTTTTTTGGCAACGGCCTGAACGGCTTTCGGGTGCGGGCCGTGTGGAAATCCCGCCGGGTGCAGAGTCATCATTCCGGCGTGCAAGTTGTCGCGGCTGAAAAAGTCACCGTCGTGATAAAATAAAACTTCGTCGTAGTCGATGTTCTGATGATAAAAAGGCACCTTCAGTGCGTCCGTGTCTGTTTCCAAAGGCCGAGGCAAGAACGTGCAGACCACGAAACCATTGGTCACAAACGTGGTGTGGATTGACGGGGGCAAGTGGACTCGGGCGCTCACAATGGGCATTAAATCTCGAATGTGGAGTGCAAAGGGAAAAAAATCACCTTTCCAACCTGCGGTATCAAAGACACAAGCGGCGTAAGAAAATGTGGTCCATATATCTTCGCGTTTCACTTTGACGACTTCAAAACTCAAATTTTGTTGTTTCTTCTGTGAATGCTGCAATTTAAGATTTGGTTTCAAAAGGGCGGCCAAATCATAAAAGGCATTTCGCCCGGCGATCCCCCGATCGGGCTCGCGAAACTGTGAGGTGCGGGATTCAATCGTTAGCAAGGTGGTGTCCTCGCTGGGTTGAAAAGCATAAGTCACACATTTGGGAATGTTGACGTAGTGGCCTTTCTCATACGGGATCAGCCCGTACTCCGTGAAGACTTGGCCGCGGCCGCCGTGAACAAAGAAAAGCGTGTCACCGTCGGCATTTCGCAAAGCCTCGGGTTTAAAATCTTTAACGGGCAGTGAGATGTTGTAAATTCCTATATCGCGATTGAACAGCAGACGCTGCCACTGACCGCTCGCCTTTGGCATTTCAACCGTGTCGAAGAGGTGAGGTTTGAGGGGACCATCGATGCGCGTCCACCGCGTGCTCGGTTCGGGTTTGATCAGGTGAGAGACCGGTCCAAAAAAACCTTTGCGACCTTGTTCTTCTTCAAAGTGGCCATCGGGAATTCCCTTGTGACCTTGAGTGGTGAATTTGCCTTGTGAATATTGATGCATGGTCTCTCCTTCTTGGCCTATAGGTAGCCGCGTTCCATTTGGTCTCTTTCCATGGCGTCAAAAAGAGCTTGAAAATTTCCGTCGCCAAATCCGTCATGACCCTTGCGTTGGATGATTTCAAAAAAGATGGGACCAACGAGATTTTTTGTAAAAATTTGGAGCAGGTATCCTTTGTCATCTCCATCGACCAAAATGGCGCGCTTTTCGAGTGCAGTAAGATCTTCGGTGACCTTGGGTAAGCGCTCCTTCAACATTGTGTAATAGGTTTTCGGCGGGGGCGTGAGAAATTCGACTTTTCGTGAGAGCAAGCTGTCGAGGGCAGGCACGATTCCGTTGGAAAGCAAGGCCACATGTTGAATGCCCGAACCTTTGTATTCATCAAGGTACTCTTGAATCTGAGATTTACCTTCGGAGGGCTCGTTGATCGGCACAGAGAACTGACCGCAAGGAGAGCGCATGACTTTTGAAAAGAGGCCCGTCATTTTGCCTTTGATGTCGAAGTATCGGGTTTCGCGAAAGTTGAAGACTTCGGTGTAAAAGTCGCACCACTTTTGCATTTCGCCCTTGGGCACATTGTTGGTGAAGTGATCAACAAGCTTTAAGCCGTGACCAACGACTTCCGGTGCCTGGTCGGATTTGAAAATGTCTTTGTACAAGTGCTCGGTGTTTTTTGAGTCCATGAAATAAATGAGCGAGTCACCAATGCCATAGACGGCGGGAAAGGGTGTGGCTCCTTTTTTTTTGTCATTGCCAGTGTAAGGTTTGGCTCCACGGCGAACAGCCTCTTCAAACGCCAGTGTGGCATCAAAAACTCGAAAGCCAGTTGAACAAATGCTGGGTCCATGGGCGCGTTGAAAATCTTCGGCAAAACCGCCCTGAGAGGTGTTGAGAATAAAATTGATGTCGCCCTGTCGGTAGAGAGCGATGTTTGGTTGCGGACTGACACCCACTTTTTGAAATCCGAGGCGGTCGAAGAGCTCCTCGAAGTGTTTGCCATCGGATCCGGAATACTCTAAGAAATCTACGCCGTTGAGACCAATGGGATTTTGTTCTGAATAGGCCACGACCTTCTCCTTTGAACGAGTTTAGCGTAAACACCCTAGTGCCCACCTTCGCCAAATTCAAGTCAAAACCCTGAATCTCTGCCGAGAGATTTTTCTTCGACTGAATGAGGGGCCTGGGTCGTCTTGCGAGGATCTTCGGGCTATGATAATGCGTTGCCATACAGTGGGCTGGATCGATCGAGAATTTCTCGAATCGCTCAGTCAAGGGAGGTTAAACATGAACAACGATAACGAAATGAATTCAGATCAGGCGGCGGTGCTTTCTCGGCCATCGGCCGAGGCTTATAAAAATTGGCGTTGGGTGCGAGACGATAACGGCTGGATCGGCGGCGTTTGTGCCGGATTGGCTCGCCAATTTGATGTGCCGGTTGCGGTGATTCGATTGGCTTGGTTTTTATCCATCTGGTGTTTGGGCTTTGGTTTGTTGTTGTATGTGATGTGCTGGATTTCGTTTCCAAAATTTTCGCGGCTTGAAAAAGCTCACCAGAAAGTGATTCTGGGGGTCTGTGCTCGAATTGCACGGCGAGGCGACTTGGATGTGGGGATTGCCAGATTGATCGCTTTGGGCTTGCTGCTGAGTACGTTCGGTGCGGCCCTCGTCGGTTACATCTTGCTGCACTTCTTCTTGACCGAATCCAACGGTGGGCAGAAATACAGTTACTAGAAAATGAAACGGAGTCTCATGAAAACTCAGCCGAATCCACATTTAGCCGGAGTCGAAGATGTTGAACCGTCATCGATTGTCACCTCCAATCCCGACCTTTATCTGATCGATGTGCGTCGAGAAGATGAGTGGCGCGGCCCGCTGGGCCACATTGTTGAGGCCAAATGGGTTTTGCTAGACACCCTGCCAGAGCGATTGAATGAGGTTCCTACTGACAAAACGGTGATTTTTGTCTGCCACAGTGGTGGTCGTTCCGGGCAAGCGGCAAAATTTTGCCAGGCTCAGGGCTTTCGTCAGGTCTACAACCTTCAGGGAGGTATGTTACTGTGGAATCAGCTCGGATTACCAGTCACTAAGGAGTCGTGATGCCTCAAAAGGTCTATGTCAATCGCACCCTCAACATGAAGAGGATCAAATACATCGGGCTCGACATGGATCACACGCTCATTCGCTACAATAGCGAAAACTTCGAGCGCCTGAGTCACAGCAAAATCATCGAAAAACTGATTCAGTACAAGGGCTATCCTGAGGGAATCAAAGCTCTGCAATTTGACTATAGCTATGCGATTCGCGGATTGGTTGTCGATCGCAAAAAAGGCAATCTGTTGAAGCTCAATCGCTATGCGGCCATTCGAACTTCTTATCATGGCTTAAAGCAACTCGATTATAAAACGCAGCAGAAAGTTTACAAATCCACATACATCGATCTGAGCCAGGGTGAATACATGGCCGTGGATACGTTCTTTTCTCTTTCACTGGCGATTTTATTTGCTCAGCTTGTCGAGTTGAAAGATCAACACCCAGAGTGGAAGCTTCCTGAGTATTCGCAGATTGCTGATGATGTGCTGGTTGCGTTGGACGAAGCTCATCGGGATGGCAGCCTAAAGGACTATGTGAAGGCGCATCTCGATCAATTTATTCTTAAGGATGAGAACTTAGTTCGTGGCCTTGAAAAATTTAAAGTTCACGGGAAGAAAATTTTTATCCTAACAAATTCGGATTTTCATTACTCTAAGCTGCTTTTAGATTATGCGATCAATCCATTTTTGAAAGAACATAAATCTTGGACTGAGTTGTTTGAAATCGTGATCACCTTTGCGTCCAAACCTCGGTTCTTTTACGAAAAGTCGGCTAAATTTTTAAAAGTAAATCCTGAAGACGGCACCATGACGAATCTCAATGATAAGATTGGGCCAGGCATCTATCAGGGGGGCTCGGCCCAAATCTTCACCGAAGAGCTTGAGTTGGATGGCGACGATATTTTGTACATCGGCGATCACATCTATGGCGACATTGTTCGATTGAAGAAAGATTGCAACTGGCGGACGGCGATGGTCATCGAAGAGCTCGATACCGAAATTGAAAACAATCAGTCGGCGGGTCCAATCAATCTTGAAATCGATGACTTGATGAAAAAGAAAGAGCCCTTTGAAGAAAAACTGACGGACTTAATGACCGCAAAGATCGAGGATTCGACATCTGTGATGGAGTCGGAAATTGAAAAAGTTCAAAAAGCAATTTCAGAACTCGATTCTCAGATCAGCACGAAAATTAAGAAACAGCTCAGTCTTTACAATCCCCATTGGGGCCAGCTCATGAGGGCGGGCAATGAGGAAAGCTATTTTGCTTATCAGTTGGATCGTTATGCTTGCGTGTATATGACGAAACTGGGCGACCTCTTTGCGCTTTCGCCACGAACTTATTTTCGGGCGCCTCGTCGACCACTGGCTCATGAGAGCTAGTGGTCTGCGGTCCGAAATTTAAAGGAATGCGAAGCCGACCGTGGCCATCCATGTTTCGGTTTCGTTTTGCGGTTCGATGCCATAAAGTTCTTTCCCAAATTCATCCAAGCCGACGTATTCGGCAGGTGATTTTGCCACTGACCACTTTCGAAAACTGAAATCAAACAGCAGGGCTCGTTGGTCGGCGAGGGCGTAGGTCGCATTCACTCCAAGGCGGTAACCGCTGCCCGCGTTTTGACGAAACTTCACATTGTTATAGCGGCTGTTGATTTCACCGAGTTTCGTATCGGTAGAACCGCGCAACATGAAGTCGAGTTCAACCACGGCCCCAACATCCAATTGCTCTGTCACTGGAAGTTGAAACTCAACTCCGAAGGGAACATACCAATGGGTGATCTGCCGTTCGTAATCATAAACATTGTCCTTAATATCCAGAGTGTAGCGAAGACCAATCCCCACGAAAGCTAGAGTGTGAAAGTTTTCGGTCCAATTTGTGAGGCCCTTGTAAAGCCCAGAAAAATCCACCATCGAATATTTATCACCAGAGGTTTCGTAAGGAGTTTTGCCCCCTTGTTCGTCTTGGAGCGCGCCGCTGTAATAAAGACTGCCACCGTGAAGTCCGCCTTGGGCCTGCAGTACGTCTGTTTCAGACAATTTATGGGCGTAGCCTGCGTTGACTCCGGCCATGTAGCCTTTGACTTGCATCAAATTGGGTTCACGGTAGTCGTAATTGGAAGCCGAAAAGCCGATCCAGTAGGCACGATTTTCTGAACTCGGCGAGGACACTGGAGTTTCATCAATGAGATCTTCTGAAGGATCTTGCTGGGATTCCTCAGGCGTTTGAGCCATGAGTTTGGGCGTGAAACACAGTAAACCAAAAACAATGGCCATCAGCGAACAGAGAGTTTGGAAAGGAATCATGAGCCCTCGTTTACATTTAACAATAAGGTTAATCGCACTGAAGTTCATTCTGACGGACAAATGGGTGAAAGTCCTAGCGCCGACGTTGCGCGTACTGACACAGAGAGGTATGGGGTGCCCAATCAATGACCTTGGGTCATTGTGAGGCCATTATTCGGGTTCTTTGAAGGAGCTTGAACGAAGTGGGAGGGGTTTTGCAAAGATCAGCGGGTAGACGAACTCGGAATTCAACTGCAAAAACACGAATGCTCTCTGAGCCCGGGGAAGCGGTGCCGACTCCGATGTCGAAAATGATATTGGCGGAACTCAAGGCGATTTTGAAACGCAACGGAGTTGAGTACAAACAGCTCGCCGCGCACTTGGGATTGTCGGAGTCTGGCTTAAAAAAAGTGATGAATGCAGAGGACGGTTCATTTTCTAGATTTGAACAAATCTGCCGCTATTTAGGTGTCAGCTTAGCAGATGTCATTCATCAACTCGAAGATCAAGAGTTGCGAAATGTGTCTTTCACGGACGAGCAAGAAGAATTTTTTTTGAAAGATCGTCTTCATTTTTTAATTTACTGGACGCTGGCTTATGAACGCAGAGATCTGTCTCAAGTTCAGGAGTTGCTCAAGGTTTCGGATAAA
>CALCCV010000614.1 GCA_937900305.1 uncultured Pseudobdellovibrionaceae bacterium
GTGGTCACGAGATCTTGTGGATGCCTATCTTGAACACCGTCCTCCAGGTTCGTTTTTCAATTTAAGTTCCTTGGTTCTTCACCCAGACAACATCCAAACCTTCCGTGCGCAACTGAAAGACCTCGTTGACAAACTCTCGACTCAGTCGAAAAAAGACAAGCTGTCCCGTCGTCCGCAAAGTTTAAAGAAGATGGCTCTGTTGATCGCTTTTGCGGAACATGAGTTTGTTCAATAACGACTGGGGAGTTGAATCACCTTTTGAACCTTTAATCTTTCAATCAGTGATTGGTCATGGCTCACGACTAGCAACGTGGCCGGTGCAGCGATCAGTTGAGATTCTAAAAGTTGGAGAGATTCAAGATCGAGGTTGTTCTCTGGCTCATCTAAGACGATGAGATCCGGCGGGGCACTCAATTGCCAGCTGCCAATCACCAAACGAACGCGCTCACCACCGCTCAGCGAGTGAAACTCTTGATGGTGAGTGTCTCCTTTGAAACCCAGTCGGCCGAGAAGATTGCGCAGTTCCACTTCGGTCTTCATTGGATTTGTCGCACGAAAAATTTCGATCATTGTGTCGGTTGACTGTGAATTTAGAATTTGATTCAGGTGACTGGCTTTGTCATAAAGATGCGCCAAGGACCCGGCCCAAATTTGAGAGTGATCACCCAAGATCGCCTTTAGCAGAGTGCTCTTCCCCGAACCATTTTTTCCCTTAAGATGAATTCTTTCGCCCGCATGAATCGTAAAATGAAGAGGAGCTTCCCAAAATGACGTTTCGTAACCCATCACCAAATCATTGGCCTGGACGAGGAGATTTTTTTTTGCTCGGCGAGAAACCAAATTCCAACTAGCTTCGTAAGGAGTGGCTAAACTTTCAAAAGCTTCTCTCTTTTTTTCCTGCAAATGAGTCACTCTCGTTTCGTGCACATCTTGGAGTTTGGCCTTTGTGTTTTGGGCTCGACGTTTGGCAGCACCGGCCGCCAGACGCGAGAGCCCCATTTTTTCGACGTTCTTTAGACCCCGGGCTTGACGCCTTTCTTGCATTTGTAAAACTTCACGTTCATTTTCTTTTTGTTGTCGCAAAGTTGAGGTTAGGGACTCGTATCTTCGCTCGATGGCTTGAACCTCATTGCGCCTTTGAATTTCGTAGGAGCGAAAGCTTCCTGAATACCGGGTGAGGGTGTGGTCGAGATGCCAAGTCTCAGTCATTTGGGAAAGGAGTGCGCGATCGTGCGACGCGATCACACAACCACCTTCGAAATTTTTTAACTGCACTAAGAGCCAGTTTCGACCGGCTTCGTCCAGGTGATTGGTTGGCTCATCCAAAAATAGCAACGGAACCTTGCTAGCGAAGGCCTCTTTCAATCGCCGGTGTTGAGTTTGACCTGGACTCAAGTTTGGTTGCTTTGAAAGCGATACCTCTTGAGGCAAATACAAACATTCAGCAGTGCGTGAAACCTGACCCTCCACCTCTTCAAGGAGGCCCGCGAGGTGTTGCAATAGCAACGATTTGCCGCTGCCATTGCGGCCGACAAGCCCTACGCGATCGCCAACTTGCAAGCTGAGATGAGATATAGACCAAATCCAACGGTTTTGGCGCTGCACTTTTAAAGCCTGCGCCGACAAAAGAGATCTCACGAAACCTCCAGAGAAGACTCATGGAAAACAAACGCGCGAACGCGCCTTTGCGTTTTATGTGAATTTAGAAAAAGAGGAAGTCGTGATTATTTTCTCATAAGAAATCACACACCGGGTGCGTGACAGCATCAGAATAGCAAACCTCGCGTTATAAATCAAGAGCGAGAAAAGTTGTGACAGACTTCGATCTGAACCGCATCCTATTTTGAATCAGTGAGGTGTGGAATGAATTATAAGAAGAATTTGTTTAGCAAATTTATTTTAGCGATAGGTTGTTTGAGCACGATGGCTTGCGCTAAAGGGACAACGAAGGATGTCGCCACCGATGACTTATTTTTAAAGCTCGAGCTTCAATCAAATCTAAATTCAGAGCAATGTAGTGCGACAGTGCACCAAGGTGATCCGAGTTCGTCGGCGCTAGAGCTTGATGAAAATGACGTCCTTTTGTGTAAGGGCGTAAAAATGACTAAGAATGCGAATTCAACGGGGAATGTCTATTTCGCACCGACAGTTGCGGATCCAGGTGAGGAGATTGCAATTAGATTTGAAAGAGCGGAAGGTGAGGCTCACGAAGCTAAGGCTATTTTACCTGATAAATTGGAACTGACATCTCAATTGGCCGCAACGGTGATAAAAGGTAGTCCTCTTAACGTCAGTTGGAAGACCAGTGACGCTGAAAAAGTGGTTGTAACCGCACGTCTAGAAATCATGCACGAAGGAATTTTAAAGCCCACTGAAGTTGAGGACCCGGCACCTGAAATTGGAACTCTCTCATTCATCAACGGCGAGACAAATCCGACCCCTCGGCACGATGGTGACTTGGAAGCGCGATTGGAGTTGCGACGGGAGCTGACCGGCGCAATGCCTGCAGGCTTGAAAGGTGCCCTCTCGGGAGTGCAATTCTCATCGCAAGAATTCAAGCTGGTCGACCACTGAATGTACAAAATATTATTGAGCGAGATCACCAGTTTCCAGATAGATCGATTTTAAGACGTCGAGCTTGAGCACGGTTAGACCAGACGCGATTTCCACCGACTGTAACGCTTGCAACGCAGTCGAAGGATTCAACTTTGCCACCAATAGCGATTTTTTTAAGGTGGCCAAGTCATCGCCAGACATTTGGGAGACATCTAGTTGCGCAATCTGGTCAAAACCAGGCGCACCTTGAATTTCGTGGATGAGAAAGGATTCGCTCAGATCTCCAATCAGAGTCCATCGGCTCGAAATGATTTTTTCATCTCCAGACAATTTTTTATGAATCAATAAATCCTCCGGCGTGATTGTCACTTCCGGCACTAACTCTTTTCCGCCTCGTTCAAAATGGCCAAGATAAAGTGCCGCCTTAAAGGGGTGTGGATTTGCAATCATATCTGACAAAACGAATGGTTCGGGCAAAATCGTAAAAATCTCATTGGGATTTTTTTTCTTTGCATCTAGGTATTGAGCAGTGGCCGCCGCGTTCATCGTGATTCCCCACACTGCTTGCTGGGCGTGGGGAATGTGAAACATGGGAAGGTGATTCGCAAAAATTTTCCCAGTGCCAAAAATCAGCATTCCGTGAGTAGAGAGGGGCTCGTGGTGAGGGTGATGTTGGGCCATTGCCGCATGTGCCGAGAAGCTGAGAATTCCGCAAAGCCCCGTGAGAGCGAGTTTGAGAAAGATTCGATCAATAGAAAACGTTTTCATATAAATCCTTTGGTCCGTCAGTTAGTCAGACAGCATGAGTTCGTCTGTTTGAGGTCAGGCAACTTGAGGAGAGAATGCCAGCGAACCAAAATAAAATAAAATTAAAGTAATTTAGTCATATATTAGATTATATAATGATGACACAGGACTGCCCTGTAACAAATTCTTGGAACGTTGTGCCCCTGACCTAAGGTCTATGTACCTTGGTCTAGTTTTTCTTTTCGCTCCGTGAAAAAATAGGAACTCGGACTTTACAGATCGCAGGTATGAGAAGAGTCTTCTTTGGTAACCATTAAATGACTTTATGCAAAGGAGAATGCGATGACCGAATCAACGAATTTTGCCACCGACACCGCCGCGCAACTCGACCAGGCTATCCAAACCATCGAGCGGCTTTACACTCGAATCACTGGGCACGGGATGAATCCAGCTTCACAGAACTATTCACCCGTGACTTCTGAAATTGATTTCACTCGCCTGCTAGATTTGCGCATGCAGCAACTGAATGGCTGTATGCAGGATCCCGTGGTTCAGCAGATGCTAGCCCCCTGGACTCCCGCCGTGGCTTTGTGGGAGAGCGAAGAGAGAATTTTAGTTCGCATTTTTTTAGCGGGAGTTCGCAAAGAAGACGTAGATATTTCCATTCGCGGAAACTTTCTATTTGTGACGGGTGTTCGACACAACACTCTTAAAGAGCACGGATTTCAACCGCGCTTGATCGAAGGCGAACGTGGTCACTTTCAACGCATGATTGCGTTGCCTCATGAAATCACAGCGCCCGAAATTTCTTCAACTATGGCTGATGGAGTTTTGGAAGTTTTTATTCCGAAATCGGTCGTTGCTCCAGTGAACAACACCACAGCGATGAAGCGCGGAAAAAATTCTGGGGCCAACTGACTTTTGACTTTTGTTCTCAATCAATTTTTTAACCAAACCTATGGGTTATTTTGGCCCAGAGGGTTTATCTATCAAGGAGGATCTATGAACAACTTTAACTCTACGGCACGAATCGATTTTCAAAAATTGCAAATTTTGAATGATCGAATTTGCCAAACTTTAGAAGCATTGAACCAAGTGCGTTTGTCGGCTATGACTCATGCTGGTTTCAACAGCTATGCCCCTTACGCTCCTTCATTCACTCCAGGCTTTCAAGCTGGCGTGCAAGGCACAGTCAATCAAGGTATGATTCCAACTGTGGGTCAATGGCCACAAATTTCTCCTTGGATGGGTCTCCCACACAGTGTCGGTTTGAATATCAATCCCTATTTCAGCAATGGTTACGCTCCGATGACTTATGGTTTCGGCAGCGGTTTGGGATCTCAGTCTTATGGTCAATATCCACAATTCGGTGGCCAGTACTCGCAATTTGCGCAACATCCGCAATTTGCAAATCCCTATGGCTGGAATGGTCCAGCGACAATTGCTAATATCGATTTAGCGCGCACACAATCTGTTGGCCCGCATCACGTAGCTCCCGTTGTTGGCTGGTAAGAAACGTTCTCAAGAATTTCGATTCGAGGGAGTCTATGAAGACTGAAGACTCTCTCGATCACTTGTCTCCTCGACCATCGGTTCGGTGGGAGGAGTCGGATCGACTCCGATCATATCCCTCCAGATGATGTATTCACCAATCATGTAAACCGGCATGATGACAAAAATTCCCAGACCCAACGTAATAAAACAAACAAAAATCAACAAAGATAAATACGAATAGTAAACAAGCAGAGGCGAAAAATTCGCCCAGGTGGCTTGCACGCTAAGATTGATCGATTCGCGTGTCGACAATTTATCAAAAACGACACTTGGTCGCGCCGTCCGCAAAAACATGGAAATCGTCGCCAGGAAACCGGCCGTCAGCGGAACAAATAGGGTCAAAGAAACCAGAATACGAGAAAAATCAAACTCTCCTGTTTCAAAAAATTCCAAGATCGCATGAAAACCAAAGGAAAATGAGACCATAGCGCAAACGGCGATAAAGAAGGTATTGATCGCGCAAAGATAGAAATAGAAAATAATTGTCCGCGGAAGGCAGTCATAAACTTGATGGGCGCAAGATAAGAAGGATCGTTGGCTTTTCCTGGTGACTTCGCGAATATAGAATAAAAAAATAAGGCTGATGAGCGTATCGAAGACAAAAGCTAGAACAACTCCCCAGATGCCAAGTTGACTCAATCCAAGACTCACAATGACGCTGAAAAGGTAATAGCCCGAAAATGCCAGGGCCTTGCTTTTATAGATCGTCCAAGACTCTTCTATCCACTGCCGGCCAATGACCGTTGGGAGCGTTATGTAATTATTTGGGATCATCTTGGTATCAGGACAAACATTCAATACCGAGTCAAGAAATCAACAAAGCAACAAGTCACTAATGTAAGTTCGCTTTGGGGTTGTCGCGGGCGATACTGAATTCACCAACCATCCATCCCAACCCAAAGAAACAGGGAATCGAAAGATTCCTTTTTTCTTGTCCAAAACACGAGTGTCTCAAATTTGGATAACGACTTCGGTTCCTTTGTTAATATCAGGTCGAGGTGAAACGACATGGATTTTTCCGTTGTGAAGCTCTACGATCTCTTTTACTAAATTCAACCCCAAGCCAGATCCTTTGCGGCGAGTGCCCGGTCTTTCCAGCGAATAAAATCGGTCAAACACCCGTGCGAGGGCAAAATCTGGTATGCCAGAGCCTTCGTCCAAAACGCGAATGGCAAAACTTCCATCTTCGTTAGCCGTAGCGCGAATAAAAATTTTCCCACCCTGAGAGCTGAAATCCATCGCATTTTCGACGAGATTCCTGAGCGCTAAATACACGAGTTCAAAATCACCGTGCAATCGGACGTTGGCTTCCACCTCAGCGACCAAAGTGAGATCTTTGCTCTGTAAAACAAATCCCATGTCTTTTTGAATTCGATCGATCACATCGTGAAGCAAAAATTTTTTCGGCTCGCGAAGTGCTTCGAGAGATTCGACCCGGGCTAGGGATAGGAGATTTTCCAACAGGCCCAATGAGCGTTTTGTTTCGGTAACGATATTTAATAAAAAGCGATTTTTTTCTTCATCGCTGAGAGGGTGTAGGCAAAGCTCTGAGGAGGCCAAGATCGACGAAAGAGGACTTTTCATTTCGTGCGTTAGCAGTTGAGTGTATTTTTCAACATGCTTTTTGCCTTCGAGGGCTTCTCTCATTTTTGAAAACGAATTTGCTAAATTTTGAATTTCGGGGACATTCAAGCGCAGTGGTCGTGGTTTTTTGCCGTTGGCTACGTCGAGGCAGTAGTTTTGAATTTGATCCAATGGATTGGTGATCCAAATAACGGTTGAGAAACTCAGTAAGATCATGGCCAAACCAATGATGCCGAGACCGATGGAAATCTGTTTGATGGTACTCAGTAACATCGGATTCACTTGAACATTGGGCTCGATGACCGACAGGACGCCTTCAATGCGTGGCCCGTTGGGACCATTGACCGAAATTGGCGCAGCGACATAGTAATCAGATGTGAACGGAATGTCGGGATTTTTCGTCGTGCGCGTTCCGTATTTTCCACGCATTGTTTTATAAACGTCATTCCACTTAGAATAGTCTTTGCCGATCTCAAGTGCGCTTCGCGATGAAAACAAAACCGTTCCCTCACGATTGGTGATGTAGACTTCGTAAAGCGACTCATCTAGCTCAATCATTTTTGTCCGATAACGTTCCCAGCCCAGGCGAAATTTTTCAGAATTGATGTGTCCAGTTGGATCAACTTCAACGAGGTAAGAAAGGCTGTCCGCGGCCTTCTTGAGGTTCGCTTCGATAAGGTAGGCGTATTTTTCGCGAAGCTCGTTGCGAACCCAAAATGCGGCAACCACAGATTGAAGAAAAAGCGAGATAAAAAATGTGAGAAAAATGCGGCGTCGAAAACTCATAGGCCCACTTTATGGGAGTTCGCAAATATAGGATTTCGCGAAACATAGGGTTTAGCGAGTCATGTTGGACTGCGGAGCCGGGCATGTTGTGGACCGAGATGGACCCAGCGCTGGTCCTTAAAGCTCTCGAAGGGAATAACCGAAACCTCGGTGGGTGACAATCCAATCTTTTTCGGGCTCGATCTGTTTGAGTTTGGTTCGCAAAACTTTGATGTGCGTGTCCACCGTGCGCTCCATACTCATCGAGGGGTCAGACCAAACGGCGTACATTAAATCAGATCGTGAGAAAACTTTGCCGGGATTTTTAATGAAGGTAGCAAAAATTCCGTATTCGTATTTGGTCAGCGCCATCGTTTGATCGGACCAGCGAACCATGTGGCGACTCTCATCCAACTGAAATGGGCCATGAGAGAGCGTGGCAGTGCCCTCTTTGTAAAGACGTCGGAAGAACGCTTTTACGCGGGCCACGAGTTCCATTACGCTGAAGGGCTTAGGGATGTAGTCGTCAGCGCCAATTTCGAAGCCGGACAGGCGGTCGAGTTCATGATGTCGCGCGGTCAGAAAAAAAACTGGAGTGTCTTTTTTTTGATCGGCTCTCAACCAGCGGCAAAGATCGCGGCCATCGCCATCGGGAAGGCCAATGTCCAAAATGATCAGGTCAAAGTCTTTCTGGCTGAGGGTGGTCATAGCCAAGTCGAGACGATGGCAGTGAGTCACAGTGTAGCCTTCGCGACGAAGGGCAAAGGACACTGCATCGGCAATTCCAGACTCATCTTCAACAATTAATATCTCTCTATGCTGCATGGGCCCAGCGTAGGTGTGGGCTTGCCAAAAGGCAACTGAGGCAAAATCACTTCATGTAAATTTCACAGGATGTGACGGAATCGGTCCCTGGTGCATTACGGCTCCCTTACGGCTGTCCAGGGGATCAAGTAACAGTTTTTTGCAAGGCGACCGCCTCATCTGAAAATCAGAGTGACTTCGCGCACGCTTCGACGTGCGAAACTCAGGATGAGGACATTTTCAAGCCAATTATGCCCGAGATGATTAGGCTTAAAAATAAAATTCGGTGCCAGTCGCGGGGTTCGTTGAAAAAGATCATTCCAAGAATGACTGAACCAACGGCGCCGATTCCGGTCCACGCCGAATAGGCAGTCCCTACGGGTAAGGTTTTCATTCCTTGGGCGAGTAGCACAAAACTTGCGATCATTCCCAGGATCGTTGCGAAGCTGATCCAGGGGCGAGTCAAGCCGTCAGAGGCCTTGAGCCCAACGGCCCATGCCACTTCGAGCAACCCTGCCAGTACAATAAATGTCCAAGCCACATTGTCCTCGGCTGCAGAGGTTAGAATTTGTAGTCCAGAAGCTTTACGCAGTTCGCTTTGAGAAGGTGTCTATCTTTAAAATCTAGCTTTGGAATTTCGATGACACCGTTGATCTCCTCGCCATCTTTGACAAAGATGTATTCAGGTTTGAAGAGATTGACTCGCAAGTTGATTTTATTAAATTTCTTTTCTTTGGTAAGGACCGACTTTTGAGCGTAAAAACTATAATCAAATTGCGCTCCCTTAGCGACGAAGTAAAACATCGGAGCACTGAAACTTCTGCGGATCATTTCTTGCGGATTTTCAAATGAAGGAGTCACCGAATTAAATTCGCCGAAAAGAGTGTAAGGGAGGTGGTGGTATTCATCTCGTTTTTCAGTGTTAAGTCGAATGATTCCGTCCGCGAAAGAAACTTTACCATTTGGCAGCAGTTCTTTCGCTCGGCAGATTGAATAAACATATCCATGTGGATTTGCTTTTTTTGAATCCTCAAAAATCGAATTGCCCACGGTGAAGATGCTAGGTGTAGGTATTGAACCTGTAATGTGCTCTGCTGCGACTTCCTGAGGAGCAATGTCTTCACAGCCTTCTCGTGTTTTATAAAATTTATCGCCCACTTTTTCAATAATTTGGTCGGGACTTAGTTTGACACCTCTTTCGGCCGGGCAGGTGATAGGATTATAGGAATAAAACTCCATCTTGCCTTCGTAACCACTGCCATTTCCAGTGACAGGACCTGCCGCAGCACCAAGGGCCGTGGGATCGAGGAGAGAATCCACCTTCAATGAATCTAATCCGGCGGTTCCACCCAAATTCATTTGGGACGGATTTTTTCCGCAGTTTTGAAACGTAAGAACGGCTGCAGTCAATATGAATATCAACGCGAACGCGCTTGAAGCTTTCATTCTTTTTGACAAGTATAACCCCCAACAAGATCTTCCAATATGTTAGCAAATCTACAACAAGAGCTCACCAAAGCCACAAATCATATGAAATCTGAACTCGCGAAACTCCAGGCTTGACGAGCGAACCCTGCGATCGTCGAGGATATCTTTGTGATGGCATATGGGAGCCTCTGACCTATCAAAAATATCGCCGCTGTATCAGTCATGGACGCTCAGACAATCGTGATCCAACCGTGGGACAAGTCTCTCATCAAGGAGATAGAAAAAGGTATCAGTGAAGCAAAAATCGGACTCAACCCATCAAACAATGGAGAAACCCTGATGATCAAGATCCCTCCCCTCACAGAAGAACGCCGTCGAGAACTCGTCAAAGTAGCGAGTCGTCTCGCAGAAGAGGGAAAAGTAGGAATACGCAATATTCGTCAAGAATTCAAAAAAAAGATCGATACTACCAAGTCAAATAAAGAAATCAGTGAGGACGAGGCAA
>CALCCV010000615.1 GCA_937900305.1 uncultured Pseudobdellovibrionaceae bacterium
CCAAGGACGATGTCCTGGGTTTACTAAGGACACAGGTCACTCTGCAACGGTTTCTAGGAAAAAACGCTTTTGACTTTGCGACGGCTTGCTATTTTCTTGCGAGGTCGATCGGCAATGACCTTTATTCAGGGCTTGCGCTGGTTGAGATGCACTCTCAACTTTTGGTGCAAGAGAATCGCGATAAGTTGTTGCAGATTGAACTCGAGAGCGCTCGGCAAAAACACCCGCGAGTCGAGAGTCTCTATCGCCAGAGCATCGAGACTCAAGATCGCGATTCCGATATCCCAATTCCTTCCGCAACTCTTACGCAACTGCTGCGCAAACCAGATTTTTCTGAGAGTGCCGCGCAAGAAACCCAAAAGTTTCACCGACTGTTTTTGCAACATCTGGAATTTGAACCGAACTTGGTTCTGGCTCGCCGAAATGTCCAGATCAACCTCTCAAACTGGAAGGTTTCGCGAATTCCTTCTGCGCAGATGATGCGAGCTTGTGCGACACTTTCTGAAGGGGAAAAATCTAGAGAACTTTTTTTTAAAGAAGTTTGGCATAAAAAACAATTTGTCCCACATCTTCACGACAATCCAATCAACGCGTTGATTAGCCGGATGAAAAAAATCGGGATCGATGTCCGCTCAACTGAGAAAGTACTTTCCCTAAAAAACCTCATTTGTCTTGAAATTGGAGAGTGAGTGATGAGGTTGGTGCTGATGTTTCTGACCCTGACGATCCTTTTGTCGAGCAAGAGTCTTGCCTACGAAGGTGTGTGCCGGGGAGTTCGCGAACCCGATATTGCGCTACGGATTTCGGGCGATGGACATGGCGCCTATTCACTGACTTTAAATCACGGTTTTTTGAAAAAAGTGGAAGGATTGAATGTTAAAGCCGGCACGAATGACTATAAAATCGGTCCTTCGTATTTGCTAACAGATGTATCAGAATTTTCCTACAAATCAGACTCAGATATGTCTGAAGGGTTTTATCTTTGGCGTCAGCAATCTCGGCCTTTCGATTTCATTTTCACTTTGACCTTAAGGGCAAAGGACATTTCCCTCGACAAGGGCCAAAAAACTTATTTGGCTGAAATGCATGTCAAAAAAGACAATGCCTTTGTTTCTGGAAAAACGGGGCTCAATGCGACGACTTTTACTGAGACTGCCGTTTCGGTGCAATGCGACCTCGCGCTTCCGCCCGAACGGCCGGAAAACAATGAGCTGCAAGAGTTTTCGCAGGCGCTGCAGATTCCTGAAATGTTTCAGTCGACATGGAAAAGGTATTTTCAAAGTTCCACCAGTCTACCGTTTGCCAATTACTTCGGAAGCAATTTCAGCAACTATTCAGGTGAAGCTCCTGGATTTTGTCGAAGCATTCTTGGCGATTTTTATGAATTGATGACGGACTTCAGAGCTAAGAGCCGCACATTGGATCGTCTGGATTTGGCGGGACTCGAATCCCGCGAAGACATTCTGAAGGAACTGCGCAAGAGCGGCGAAAAAATCACTCGCGAAATTCGAGCACAGTATGAGCTGGGGCAAAAATCAGCCGACTATGCGGATTGTTTTCAGAACAGTGCAAGAAGTTACCTGGCCGAATCTTTGAGTGTGCTTCTGACCCGAAGTATTTCAATGCAGCAAAAGGGCCTTCGGACCGTTGGCGAAGGCAACGAGTTGATGCTTTTGGGATTGGCGCTTCTCAACTCCATGCCTGAAAAGTTCGTGGCATTGACTCCAGACAATCGGAGTTCCTCCTCCTGTCCGTTTCAGAAGCAGATTGAAATCGATGGAAAAATACAGTACGCGATTTTGGGAGGATATGACTGTGAGACGGGAATCATTTATTTTGATCCCTTCCAAAATCCATTGAATTTAGCTGCTACATTTGTTCATGAGATCGATCATCTCTTGCGCGACAAAGAGACCAGCAATGAAGGCTTTCCGAACATTGAAACTTTCGTCTTGTTGGATGAAACATTGGCGGCGGTCTCCGCGGCCTATGTTCAGAAAAGCTTTTCTTCTGTGGCTAGAGGAAAATTGCAAATCCCAAGTTCACCCAACTATTTAGATCCAAACGACACGGTCCTCAGTTTTTACCGTGGCAATGGAGTTTTTTCAAAACTGTTTGACACCTATTTTCAAAAGCAAAATCATCTGGGTCTCTATGCCTTTTTAGACTCTATTTTTAGATTTTCAACTAAGGGTGAAATGCTTGCGGAAGCGAGGAATTTCTTTAATGAAATTTCGCAGATCTATTTCAATCGGAAAGTGCAGCCAGAAGATTTTGCTTGGTTTGAATCCCTAGAGTTTCGGGAATGGGCACAGCCCAAGCAAGGCTCAAGCAGAAGAACTCTTGGCGCTACACCCATAGCTTCGTGGATGGCTCATTTAGAGTTTTCGTTTGTTTCCCAAAAACCGGTTGGCCTTTTGGAAGGTAACAGTGATAAGATTTATTTTATCTCCAATAACTCGATGAAGTATGAAACCAATCTTCCGATCATCTTACGGAGATTGCAAATTCTGGAAGCAAGTTTAAAGAAACCCACCTCCAGCACCTGCGCAACTTTCATCGATGGTCTTCATTCTCCGACCCAGCTACAGGGATACCTCGGAAAGTCCTCCGGCGAACTTTGCGAAGGCGGTATTAAACCCCGGGGTGATAGCAATGGCCATGGGATTGTTCCCAACGGCCATGCTGTGATTCCTTCTTACCCAATTCGATTCTGTATCCAACCAGGCACCGGCACGGGACTCTAATTTCTCCGGTCGGCGTTTTAAGAATGGACAATGGTTTTAAATTCGCCCGAGGTGAAACGTTTCATATTAAATGGCATTTCACCTTTGAAATTCTCGGGCTGCATGAGCGCGTCTTTGTGAACTTTGGCGTTGACCTGATTGCGATGAGCCTTGGATTTGTAAACTATAAAAGCAAAAATGACTGTTTCATCGGATTTCAACTTGCAGAGCTTCTTAAACGGTATGCCCCACTCATTGTCAATCTTAGCGGCAACGCACTCGTAATAATCCAGGGCCCCGTACTTCATCCAAACTTTGCGCCCGATCGTGGCCATTTTTTTATAAGCCTTTAATTTATTCTTTTTTACGGGAATGATGAAGCCATCAACATATTTACTCATAAGAATCCTTTCACAAGAGTGTTAAAAAAAAGCTAACCTGATTCAAATTGTTTGAAAAACAAATTCCACACAAAATTTGTCATGACGCCCGCATTGCGGGTGATTTTTAATCCCGTCCCAGGATTCGATTGAGATCCGAATCGACACCTCACTCACGGCCGAGTTGTCGATCTCTACCCAAAAGAGGAGATGAAGTTCGATTTGAAATACATCAAACGCAGAACGGCAGTCCTTTCAAAGAATGCCGAAGAGTTTCTTAGGATATGACTATAGAATGCTTTGAATGCTGTTAGAGTGTTAAACGCATCCTTTAAGTGTCTTTTTCGAAAACGCGTGAATGAGCCAAACTGAATTTGAGCCGCGCGACAAATAGATAACTCTGAAATCCCAGAACATTCCCTAAATCGCAGTTCATGCAATCCCTTGCCGATGGAGGGCATCGGATGGGGTAGAGGTAATGAAAAGCATAGGGCCTGATAGGGGACTCCCTTTCAATGAATTCACTCATCCTTGGCTTTGAACTCCCCTTTGTTGAACTGCGACGATGTAACTCCTCTGTTGACTCAAATAGACCCTTCTGATTTTTCTTTAGAGCCAGTCAGAAATTGTCTCCCTTTGATTTCACTTTCTCAACAATAGGCAGGCTGGCGGCCGTATACTCAAAAATCAGACATGAGTGTCTGGATCGGAGAAGCTATGATTACCGGAATTCAAGACATCTATTACAGCGTCATGGACACGTCGAAAGCCAAACGGTTCTATACCGAAGTTTTGGGAATGAAAATTCGCTTCGAGCACGAGCATTGGATCTCTTTGGACTGTCACGGTGTTAGCATTGGTCTTCATCCAGAAGATAAACCGATTCCCAGCATTCCCCGTGATTCTCACGGCGCTCACGCGGGAGCGACGCTGACCTTAAAGTCAAACGACGTTCCTCAAGACAGAAAGAGAATCGAGGCTTTCGGTTGCAAAATTCTTGGCGAAGCGGATCAGCCTTGGGGTCACATGCTGGTTTTTGAGGACCCGGATGGAAACGTCCTTAAATTGATGAACCCAAAAGGACTACGCTAATGAAAGCACTTCTTTTGTCGCTGATTTTTCTCACAGGATGCACAACGGTTGGTAGCGTAAGAAAATCCGTGTCCAAGCACCTGCCTCAGAGAGGTAAGTAAGGACATAAGCTATGCAGCTACAAATGGGAATTATCAAAATTGAAATCAAGATTCCAGGGGCTCGTGCGAGCGGTGGAACCATTCCGCGAAAATCGCATGAATGAAAAGCCAGTCAGATTTGACTTCATTTTTCAATCGGAAAAGTCGCCAGTAGGTCCTTAAGCATTTAAGAGTCAAAGGCGATAGCAAAGCCTCACGATTTTTTTCCCTTGTTTTTCTAGAACATGGAGATAAAAAAGCGAATGCCTGAAACATGTCGATTAATTGAATTGGCTGCGTACTTTTTCCTTACCATGTACTGTTGGAGCTTTTTTATCTCAGGTAGCTCGATTTTATCAGCGGTTGTTTTAAAAAATCTTGTCAGCCTTTCCATAGGCAGATATTTGCAAAACTATATTTCGTTAACCTTCGGAGTTATTCCTTACGGGGATCCTTTTAAATTAGTCTTTCTTGTCTAAAGCAATCCAAAAGCTATTGAGATGCTTTAGAAGAGGGAAATGGATCTTTGGCCGTTCCCTTAGGGCATTTTTTTCGGTTATTGGAACCAACTATAGTCCTAACTGAACGAAGTGCTTCTAAATTCGTGGTTAAGATTTTTTTCTGCTGATCTAGATATTG
>CALCCV010000616.1 GCA_937900305.1 uncultured Pseudobdellovibrionaceae bacterium
GATCCCGATCGCCTTGGGTTCAAATGAAAAGCAATCGCGTCAAGAAGATTGGGATTGCTCGAATCTCCAAAAAGTTGCTGAGTTGAATTTTGGGAAACGGCAAGTGTGGACTTTGCACTAAATCCGACGGACAGAGGAGTTCCGTGTAGAGCCAATATTGGTGTTACCTGTGGGGTTGATTGGGCTTGCCCATCTAAGCTAAAAAAGACCCACTCGTCATTGCCGTCAAAATGGTTGGTCGAAAGCACAGCCACCGTTGTTAAAAACTCTTTCCGGGCATAGTGGTTGACGAATTTCTTTATCCGTTGCCGAAAGGAGAGAGCTTCGTTTGAAAAGCTCGGAACTTGAATCGTGCCGAGAGCGGGATGCACTGCCAAGGGTTTGCCGTCGGTTTGGGTGGTGCTGTTCATGGCCTTCATAAAATTGAGGTCGCTGACAATGGCTTGGGCGATTTGGAAATCTGGTTTCAGATCACCTGAAAAAATGCCGTCGGCATGCTGCTCAGGATTTTCGACAAACGAAAAGATCAAATGAATGGCGGTGTCGCGATCATCAGGCAATGGTTGCACAATCAATCGAAGTTCAGGAACACAAACGTTGGCCGCAGGGGTTAATAGGGGAACCAACGGCTTTGCTGCTTGCCAGTCCACAGTCCAGCCCGTAATGGTCTTTGCTTTTCGGTGAGCCGAAGAATCTCTCTCGGATCCTCGAGAGGTGGGACCACAATCATCAAATCGCAATGCCGTCACGTACAGCGAATTTAGAAAATAGTTTCGATTTCGTTTTGCGTTTTTAAAGGAGTCGGACTCTCCTGCAATTTGCTCCTCTCGGCCGGTTGCTGGATTGAGCTGGGGGGCTCCACTACTGTCACCTGCTATACCAGAAAAATGGACGATGTAGTCAAAAAATTGAGACGGTATCATTTGTTCAGATTGTTCAGAGACAATCTCATTTTCAAAAACGCGAGGTAAATTAAATTGAGTGCCGTCGGACGCATTGGCTTGAATCTCTTCCTTGGTCAAAGGTGGAAATAAAAAGGAAACATCATTCACATCGAACTTTAGAGGTTCAATTTTTGAAAATCCATTTTCGTATGTCAGAGCTCCAACTGCGAGGGCCGACCGAAGCTTTGTCAAGTCGGCCCGTGAATTTGTTGCAAAAAAAACCGTGAAAGAGATGAAACTGAGTGCGCGAATTGAGTTTTTCATATCAGGAACTGTTCTCCTCGATGCAATCGGATGATGACACCCGGAAGCAGTGCTCGAAAAAATGGAATACATTGCCAGCGAAAGAAAGAACGCGTTTCGACTAAAAATCGATTTTTTCATATTGTCACCTTTGACTTATTTGGAGAACTTTTGCGGGCCGTGACCACCGATGGTTGGAGAGATGCACATTTGGAGCCATCGAAATTCGCTTCTTCGACTCCTCTGTAGTTTGAATATCTTGATGGACTTTGCAGCAACGAACCCAGAAATTGACCTTAGCCAGGTCGTCTTGTTCCTACCACCTTGTGCCGAGCTCTATTTGTCACTCGGATGTCACATTTGGAGACACTGTGCTTGTATTTGCTAGTTCGTGTTCGAGGCCATTCTAGGGAAACGAAGTTCACGCTCTCTGTCGAAATCGTCCCCGCGGTCGCTCAAAACTTTGCTTCGCTTGTCATCTATCGCTTATTTGGGTAGACTTTGCCACACGTTGTAGGTCCCGGTTCCCGAATAAGAAATCACCTTGAGTCGGTAGGTGCCCGATTCTCCTGGATAGCTGATTTGCTCTTTCGAATCTGTTTTGAGAGAACTTGCAACTTGTGTCCAGATGGTTCCGTTCAGTTTATAAAGATAAATGTCAAAATCAGAACTCGCAGGTCCAACCAACCAATGATTTTGCAGACCCGTGGGAGATTGAAACTCTCGTCCATCTGGTTGGTAATCGAAATCTCCTTTGCGGTCGAGTTGGCCGAACGATTTCGAACAGTCGGTGCATGGGTCTGTCGGAGGTGGTGGCGATGTCAGAAATTGCGCAAGTAAGGTGATATTGGCGTAGTTGGAAAAGGCCTTCAGCAGCACGTGATATTTCCCGGAAGTGGGGACGTCGACGACACAAGATTCGTTGTTGCCGCCAATAAATGGTCGACAATCAAAGCTCGTCAAGCTGGGGGCTTCACCAAACTTTAAATACAAATCAGCATCTCCAGTTCCACCTGCGATTTGAACTGTCAGGCGCGAGGCACCTGCCGGAACCTCCAAAACATAGCGATTTTCCTCGTCGCGACTGGCCGACAGGGCCGAGCGTGCGACTCCATTTTCAAGGCGAGGCGAGGGTTCTTCACCTCCACCACCTCCTCCTCCGCCCCCTTCTCCGTCGAGCAAAAACAGAGTATTGACCAGAAGATTGGGGGATCCACTTCCCGCATTGGTCACTTTTGAAGGTGTGGCATTTGTTTTAATTTCGCTAGCGACTTCGGCGGGGAGGGCCGTTGGGTGTTGGGCTAAAAATAGGGCGGCGACGCCAGCCACGTGCGGAGAAGCCATCGATGTTCCACTGATGGTGTTAGTGGCTGTCGCAGATGTATACCAGGCTGACAAGATGTCACTGCCTGGCGCAAAAACATCTACGCAGGCACCAAAGTTAGAAAAGGACGAACGCGAATCTTCCGACGTCGTACTGCCAACGGTGATAGCGGTCGGCGCGCGCGCGGGCGAACTGTTGCAGGCATTCGCACTCTCGTTCCCGGCAGCAACAACATAGGTGACTCCAGCTTGAATGGAGGCGGCGACAGCCTCATCAATCGCTTGCGAAGCTCCGCCACCCAAACTCATGTTTGCAACGGCGGGTTTGAGGTGGTGGGCGGTGACCCACTCGATTCCGGCGATGACGTCAGAGGTGCTTCCCGATCCATTGCAATCCAATACCCGAACGCCGTGGAGCAAAACAGTTTTTGCGACCCCGAAGGTAGTCCCTCCGATAGTTCCTGCCACATGCGTGCCGTGGCCATTGCAGTCGCTTGGATTGGCGTCGTGATCGACGAGATCTGTGCCTTCACCCACTCTGCCCTGAAATTCTTGGTGGCTTGATGAGATTCCGGTATCAATGATGTAGGCATTCACAACCGCGCCAGAGTCAGGTGAGTGATAGCTGTGATCGAGGGGGCGCGCAGTTTGATCTATGCGATCGAGTCCCCAGGGCGGAGACACTTGCTCGGCGTTGATTTTGATCACCTGATCTTTTTCAACATACGCCACATTGGGATCTTTGCTGAGAGTTAGCACCTGCTCTGGAGTGAGATGGTAAACTCCTCCTTGCACCGCCGATGAAAAGACGCGATCTGAGGTCGGCATGGCGTGCACGCTCTCGAGATCGCTCAGAACCTGGTGAACCGCAGCAGATCTGCTGATCCCGTCACTCGACTGGGACAGTGCGGTCTGGATCGGGGTGGTTTTTAAGACCACGATGTAGCGATCGTCGATGGGTTGCGCAACCTCCAATGGCTTTGCACACGCGACAAGGGTGCATACGCCGAGAACTCCAAGTGATGGGAGATAGCGGTGATGATTGCGGTGATGGAGATGACGAATCTCGCGCGATAGATTTTCTCGCAATGGCCATAGTCGTAAAAGACTTTCTAAGATCAAAATTCCCTCCTTGGTCTGAACTTCCCGCTATAAAGACTCTTCAAAGTTGAGATCCGGTTAATCACCTGTCTTGACTCGATGGCTGAGGCTGGCTACTATCAATTCTTAAAGCGCACTATTTTATGAGAAATAATTTCGAAAATGGAAATGTTTGAATTGCGGTATTTTTATGCGGTTGCTGAGTCCGAAAGTGTCTCCAGAGGAGCTGACAAGCTGCATGTATCGGCCTCGGCCCTAAGTAAAGCGATTTCGCGATTGGAAGAAGAGCTCAAGGTAAATCTGTTTGAAAAAGTGGGTCGCAATATCAAATTGTCTGAGCATGGTGAAAAACTTTTTCATCAGTGCTCGAAATTTTTTGAGCTTGAACAAGACACCAAAATTTTGTTGGCCAACGATG
>CALCCV010000617.1 GCA_937900305.1 uncultured Pseudobdellovibrionaceae bacterium
ATTTAGCGTTGCAAGACAAGACACCCCATAAAAAGTTGGGCCACAAACTGATTGAAAGTTACACGGTCAGTCCGCACGCATTCGAATTGATGTTGCTTGAGCAAATTAAGATTCGACTTTCATTTCTAGTGCGAGAGGGAGTTTACCGGTTCGCATTGAGTCCTGCCGACATCAAAGCTACAAGTCTGACTGTCGATCGAGACACGTTGATTTTGTTCAATCACGAGCTGACTGCATCGCGTGTTTCAACAGAGTGGTTGATCAATCAGTTTCGGCCTTACCGTTTGAACACCCTCCATCTTTTGGATTGGTCGGAAGAGGTCGAAGTCTTATTTCGGATGCCTCTGATTACTCAAGTTGGATACACTCGCGAAACTTTTGGTAAGGGAGTGCTCGCCCAAAAATTTATGAAGGACAAGAGTCAGATCAAAGCGATCTACTTTCTCCTAATCACGGGCTATTTAAGTATGGTCCGTGACGTAAAGGTTGAGTTGGGTGATTGGACGGAATGGGTGAACTTGTTGCGATCAGAGCTCGAAGGGTTGACGATAGAAGAGCGCTGGCAAACCCTAGGAGTTGCACCGCCAAGTGGTAAGTCGAAACCTAGTGACGCCCTCAAACAGGGTCTCAAGGATCTCGGTGCCGATCGTTTGCCGCCGGAATATTTTAGTGAGATTTTACCTCTCTTCGACGCTTCTCGCACCAGTGTGCCAAGCAAAGAGCAGGGCAAACAAACGGACATCGAGAGAAAATTGCGAGCGGGTCGCTTGGTTGAATCAGCAAAGGTCTGCATTCAAACCTTTCAATATCAAAAAGCGCACACGGAGCTTGTCCAGGCGGCCGAGTTGGACTCAACAACTGGTCATCTGCATCTCTATTTGGCTTGGGCAAAAATGTTTGCTAGCGATAAGACCAAACGCTCACAGATGGTCAAAGAAGTTGAAATGGAGATTCTTCAAGTTCCACCAAACGAAAAGATGGAAGTGCAGTTCTCTTTTGTTCAGGCCCTCTTCCATAAACTCAAGGGTGAACAGATGTTGGCGAAGCGAGCTCTTGAAAAATGCATTCAAATGGAGCCAACGTTCTTGCCAGCGAAGCGGGAGTTGGCACTGATCGAGACCGAACTCGGTAACAAAGGCGATCTGCTGAAAATGGATTTTAAAGATGTCGTTTCGGGCTTCTTCCGCGGGCGAAAGTAGCGATGGGATTGTGCCATCGCTCGCGTAAATCGCAAAAACGGCCGTCGAACGAAAATAACAAAATTGCGACGATGAAGGACCAAAAATTGGCCTCTCGCCCATAGCCCAAAGGATGCTTCAACTTGAATGCAGCCGAAAGGCCAAAGCTCAGATCACAAAAATCTCGATTTGAATTGAATTTCGATCCGTGGTTTGGCATCTGTTGTGCATTCAAGAATGTCCAGATATATGCATGAATGCCCTAGCGAAAGAAGCTCATGAAAAGCCTTCGAGTTTGTCTCAGTTCAAAAAGTCAGCTTTGCCAAGCCGTCGCAGCGACTCTGCCCTTGTTGGTGGTCTTTAGACCATCGGCGTGGGAGTATTTGGTTTTCTTTCTGGTCGACGCCCTTTCTTTTTTGTTGGTGATGAAACTTGACTCCGTTTTTTACACGAAATTATTTCCTGAGGATGCCAGGTTTATCGACGGCGTGGATGTCGATAATTTTAAGAGTCTGAGTCTACGGGAGAAGGTCGACGTGTACCTGTCCATGTGTCGCTTTCCGAAACGCAGGGCCTGGTATGCCACGGCACTTTCCTTTTTAAAGGTTCTGCCCGCATCTTGCGTGATCATATTTTTCTGGAATCATCAGATCTCTGAGCTCGCCCAATTTGTGAATTTGACCGGAATTTTGCTGGTGGTTTTTATTTACTTTTACGGGGCTGTGTATGCCGAAGCTCACATTTTTTTGTCAAATCTGATTTCTCGACTCCACGAGACGTTGAATTTGCAGGATGTTTTTGCAACCGTCGAAGTTCAAGATTCGTTTGCAGAGTTTAGAACTCAGGAGCGTTTGGTTTTTGGAGCGATCAGCGCCATGGTTTGCATTCTCCAGGCAATCGTCGTTTTCAATAATCCACATTGGTCTCGTGAACAACTGGCAGCGGTGATTGCGACGATTGGTATTGTCGGTGCCGGTTTGGTCGCGCGCCTTTGGTCGTTGGGACAAAAGTTTCTTTTTGGTGGCTTCGTAGATTTGCTGCAGACCCTTGATAAAATGGACACTCGCACTGGGAAAAAAGCGGTGGCCCTGCACACGGATGCCTTGCTTGCCCGTTTTGAAAAGTCATTCAATAGCCTTCTCGAGCGCCTCAGGCAGAGCGAACACTCGATGTCGAACTGGGCTTTGCAAGAATCAGAAAAAAGTCGCTTTCGAGCGCTGGGAGAAATCTCCTCGTTGATCGCGCACGACTTGAGTGCCCCCCTGCATGTCATTCGCTTTTGTTTTGATTCAATCAAAGAAAATCCGAAACTCATTGATGATGATCGGTACAATGACATTTTGAACGTCAATTTAGATAGAGTTTCACAGCTGGTAACGGCGATCCGGGCGCGAGTCAAGGATCCATCGGGAGCATCGCTGGACACCCTATTTTTGAAGGCCCACAACTATGTTCTGCGAGTTTTGGAAACGCAGTTTGTCGGTCAAAATTTTCAGAATGTAAAATTTGAAGTGGATCCGGCGCTTCACCATACGCGTTTGGCCATGAGTCAGAGTGACCTGATCCATGTGTTAGAAAATATTTATAGAAATTCATTGGTGAATTTAATCGAAAATAAAATTGAAAATCCTCAAATTAAAATCTCCTTAGCGCGGTCGGTGGGAAAGATGGAAAGAACGCCGGCTTCGCTGCCGTCCCTAGGCTCGCTCTGTCGAATCTCTGTCTCAGACAACGGCACCGGAATGTCCAAAACTGATTTCGAAAGTTTTACCGCCTATCACTTCTCTCTCCGGTCACAATCTTGGTTGGACGAATCAGAACCGGCTGGCCGAAAGAGCATGGGTCTGATGCTGACACAGCGATTACTTGAGCATTACAAAGGATCGATGACTCTGCGGGAGCCAACTGAGTCCGCGGTGACAGGCACCTGTCTCGAGGTTGAGCTTCCCATTGTGGGGATTGACTCTTAGGTAGATGCCGCCGCAGCGCGCCTCATTGACAGCCTCGGCGATCCTAAGGCTAATAATCATTCTGGGATTGTCCAAAATGATGGCAGGCCCCAAACCTCCTTTGTGTGGATGACAGGACTGGATGAACCTCGATCGCCGCAACACTCTTTGGATTTTAGAAGATGATAGTTCGTGCCGGTTTGTCTATGAAGAGACTCTTGGATACCGATTTTACATTCGTTTTTTTGAATCTCTGGCGGCCTTTGATTTAGCAAGTTGCGAAGAGACCTGGCCCGATTTAGTGATTGCAGATCTGCGTCTTCGCGATGGATCCTTTTTACATTTTTTAAGGAATGACAAAAGACTTGGGCGTTTAAAAATTCCGTTTCTCGTGGTTTCGTCGACGGATGACCTCGATGTTTTGAGATTTTGTTTGGAAGAAGGGGCGGCAGATTATCTCACGAAGCCTTTTGGCCGTGCGGAGATTCTGTTTAAAGTCCAGGCGGCGGTTGAAAAATCTGTTCCGGCTGCAGAAAAAGGGAAAGAATCTAGAGGCGGGAAGTCAGGCGTAGATAGCGATTTGAAGGCCGGAGTTGCGAATTCGTCTGAAGAGCCTTCGCGAACTTCATCGGTAGATTTTGTAAAAGAGTTTTCTGGTGTTGTGATGGATTCTCTCAACGGCTGCGTGCGAGGACTCAATGGCCAGGTGGCCCAATTGACTCAAAAAGAGTTGCAAGTTTTTGGTCTTCTGTGGACGAACCAACCGGCTCCCACCTCTCGCCAAAAGATTTTGAAAACTCTGTGGAAAGACGTTCACGTCTCAAGCAAAACTCTCGATGTGCATATCTTTCACCTGCGTCGAAAACTTGCGCCACTGGGAATGAGTATTGAATTTCAACCGCCCA
>CALCCV010000618.1 GCA_937900305.1 uncultured Pseudobdellovibrionaceae bacterium
CCGATCTATCCATGATTTAATCCATGATTTGAAGTATAATTTTTTAAAGCCTTACAACCTGTTTTTGTTAGATAGGAAACGGGATATCAAGCAGCTGAAGAGAAATGGAATGGACTTTCACATCGGCACTTCCAGACGATTTTTGAACATACACTTGGCGGATTGCTGGAGCCGGTTGGTTGTTCAAGGTCAAGACATCATATTTTTTCTTTGGCGCTGAACAAGTCGTTGAAAGAATTTTTCCCGCGCTATTTTTTTCGTACTTTGGATTTTCAGTCTTTACTTTATAAATCACGCGCTGGCCTCCACCTTGCTCCCACGTGCCAACGATGAAAGTTGCCGTTGGGCAGTCCGCTTTGCCATCGAGTGTGGACGAAAGTGAAACCACAGCTGACGTTTGAAGTGGCGTATGGGGAAGAATCACAGCGAGCTGTTGAATGTAAGAGTCAGGGCCTTCAAGAGTCACTGACGATGAATCAATCGTGGCCTTAGGTGTGACTTGCCAGTATTCAGCGCGTTTGTCCAAACCTGGGTTTGCGACTGTGTTTGGTGTGATAGATCGGCTTTGAGCTTGAGCGATCATTGGCGATAAAACCAGAACTGCTGTAGTGATGAGTGCCTTCATTTTTTTCCCCCGTGTTTGATGAACTCAGATTACGGGAAGGCGAACATAAAAAATGCCTAGATAATCCGGCTGGACTTGTCTCAAATTCGCAAAAAAAGGTCGATATGTTTTATGCTGAGACGAAAGATCAGCTCCGCGACTTGACACGATATTTGAGTTGCGAAAGCCTTGGGTTCCACAAGGAGGAAATATGAATGTCTCGCGCAACGCAATGGTTTTGACAGCAGTGATGGCCATCTTTGGAGTGGCCGGGTCGGCTTTGGCAAAAAATGAGAAGAGCACTCGCAAGCCCACCAATTCGAGTGAAACCTGCAGTGAACTTGAAAGGCTTCGTGAGTTGGCTAACGTCGCCAATGGCGACGCTTGGTTTGCTCAAAGCGATCTCCGGTTTCCAGCCAAGGTGAAAGGGCAAGGTCAGAACCGTGTTCGATATGCGTCCTTTGAAAAAGCAGACGGCATCGTGCAAACGCGATACCGTGACAGAATGGGAGATTCGAAGTGTGGCGGTTTTTTGAAAGTGCGTGGTCGTTTTGCGGCGATCAGGGGCATCCGCGACAACGCTTGGGACACAGATATGGCTATGGCTTTGCGAAAGCTTATGAAAAAAGAAGGTGACGGTGGAATCACCGCCATCGTGAGTGCGCAATGGGATGGAACGGGAGTAGACCCGGAAGTTTGTTCAATCTATTATTACGATGTGTATGCGGATGGCTGTGTTTTGCATCTGGATTACGACACTAGCGATTGATTAAAAAATATTCGAAGACATTTCAAAACTTCAGCGGCTCGCTGCAGATTCGGGCCGTTTTAAAGACTCAAGACCAAACCCATCGCGATCGCGACAACGATTCGATAAATTCCGAAGGCGCGAAATCCGTGTTTTTGTAAAAACGAAAGCAGAAAGGTCATCGTTAAATAACAAATGACGAAGGCAATGAGGCTGCCCACGAGGAGCTGCGGGATGATCTGCGACATCGTCGCCATGTTGAGTTTCATTGCGCGCAAAAGAGCCGCCCCGCCGAGTGTGGGGAGAGCCAGCAGAAAAGAAAACTTGGCGCTCTCTTTAAAGTTCAAACCCATCATTACACCGGCCAAGATGGTGGCGGCTGAACGGGACACTCCAGGAATGATGGCAGCACTTTGAATCAAGCCGATCAAAAGCAATTGCTGAACGTGAAGATCTTCGATGATTTTGCCGTTCTGCTGTTGCTGAGCAAACCAACGATCTGAAAAACACAAAATCACTCCGCCAACGAACAGACTGCAGACGACGACCCACGGACTTTCCAGAAGAACGTCCACTTGATCTTTCAAAAGAAAGCCAATTATCGCGGTTGGAACGAAGGCCACCACGAGTTTGTAGATGAGAATTGGATTTTGTAAGATTTTTTTAGAATACAGTGCGAGCACCGAAAGAATGGCTCCGAATTGGATGATGATCTCAAAATCTTTAGTTATCGCTTCACTTTCAATGTGAAGGAGTGACGACAACAAAATCATGTGACCCGTTGAAGACACAGGTAAAAATTCAGTGAGTCCTTCGACAATCGCGAGGAGAATGACATCTAGCCATGACATAATGAAAGATATAATCAGAAATTATGTCGGTAGGAAATGAAAAGA
>CALCCV010000619.1 GCA_937900305.1 uncultured Pseudobdellovibrionaceae bacterium
TGTGGGCGACGTATTCAGACGGATCGCGTCGCGAGGTGACGGATGCCGCTGCTTTCCAATCGAATGACCAATCGGTGGCCGCAGTGCGTCCGGACGGGCAGGTCGTCGCGGGGGCTTTGCCGGGTGAGACGGCGATGGTGGATCCGCTGCGCTTTCGCCAGAGCCTGTTGAACCTGATCGGCAACGCCTGTAAGTTCACCGAGGGCGGTCAGGTGAAGCTCACCGTGGAGACGGTGCGGGATGGCGAGGGCGAATGGGTGGAATGGGCGGTGATCGACAATTTGACGAATGGCATTTTACGCCTGCCGAAAAAGACGTTGCCCTCTTGCTCATTAAAGGTCTCAGCCTCAGAGAAATTGCAGATGTCAGGCAAAAGAGTGAAAAAACAATCAGGACTCGGAGAGTCTGCTTAAAATGATTTCGCATTGGAAGATCCTTTCTTTGGAGCCTTTGTGCCCCCCACTTGAGTGATGAATGGAATATAGATGCTTCGCATTAATATTTATACTTATATTTACTAAAATAACGATGAAAATATATACTATCACTATATAAAATTGGAAAAGGTATTAAAAATCAATGACTTCTGTATTTGAATGCAAGACCTACAAAGACTACCTGAATGGGGTGGAAAACGATCGCAAGGCCTTCCGAAAAGGGTTTCGGAGTCGTCTGGCCGAAGTTTTAAATTGTCAAAATGCCTACATCTCTCACGTTCTCAACTCTCAAGCTAATTTTAGCTTAGAGCAAGGATTACAGATCGGCAATTTTTTGAAATTGACCCAACCCGAATCGCGATACTTTCTGACGCTCATCGAGCACGCCCGGGCGGGAACCGAAGACCTGCGTAATTTTTTTTCTCAGGAGCTGCTTCGACTCAAAGAAAAACATTTTGATTTAAAAGAACGAATTGTCGAAAGTAAAATTTTGAGTGCGGAGCTGCTAGGGATCTATCATAGCAGCTGGGTGTATTCAGCGGTTCATATCTTGGTCACAATCCCCGAAATGCAAACAATCGCCAAGATCGCAAATGCACTGTCTTTGTCGCGGAAAATCGTGGAAGAGGTGATTTCGTTTTTGGTCTCAAGCGAAATTCTTGTGGAAAAAAACGGAACTTTTTCTTCGGGAACCACGACTTTGCACTTGGGAGCAGATTCGCCACACATTTGTCGGCATCATGTCAACTGGCGATTGGCCGCCATCCAGAATCTCGAGCGAGCAGGTGTTCAGAATCAAATTCACTACTCCACTGTTTCGAGTTTGTCTCGTAAGGATGTGGAACTCCTCAAAAGTAGGTTCGTCAAAGTGATTGAAGACTACGTCGCAGTGGTTCGCCCATCTAAGGAAGAAGTACTTTATAACTTTAACCTCGATTTTTACAGCTTGAACGGTGAATGAAAATTGATTGGTGTAAAGTTATGACTTTTCCTTCGGAATGACGACTCCGACGTCGGAGTCGTTCTCGTGGTCGACCAATATGATGAATCTAGGTTGAATTTCAATGCATATGATCCGGTGTTTTCCAGGATCTACATCTGATACAAAATAGGTTTTTGGAGCTGACTGCCCAATGACCTTTCCATCCACAGACACCGGCACTTTGATCGCAGACCCAAAGTTCTCATCACGATAAATGTAAATTCGCGCACCGATTGCCGGAACTGCAAATTGTTTCGCGTCTTCGTCATTTTGGAGACTGTCCATGGGAACGGACGCGCAAGCTGCCAATATCATGGTGGCAAGAAGGAGAGTGACAGACGTCATTTTTGCAGGAAAAGCCATTTGAGTTCCCGATTATTGTTTAGCTAATTCCATAAATTAGCATTTAGCTTATTGAGTGCAAGTGGATTGATTGAATCTCGTATAAAAAATGTTCACCAATTTATCCGCCTATCATGGGCATTTTTCAAGTAGAGGTATGCAGAAATTGCCTTGCACTTTGACGCCCAAATCATCGCGGATGGTCACCGGATCGAGAACGCCGGAGTTGGCGACAAATGTATTTGAGGTGATCAAAATTTGTGGGTCTGAACTCGATGGCCAAAGAATGCTTGCATCGCCTCTGCGAATTTCAATTTTGATGGGATGAATTCCCTTGGCGTTTTTCCAAAATAAATTTCCCTTAATAAGTCCGACTTGGGGAACAGGGCCTTCAGCGTACGTTTTTGTTTCGTGTCCAATTCCAATTCCATTGAACAAAGAGCCGAGAAAAAGATTATTGGTGGTTGAAACCTTGTCCTCGCGGATGACCAAGGCTCTCCCGACTCCTGTGCCAAAAATATTTCGGTGAATTTGAACTTGAGAGAGCTGAGTTAAATAGAGGTAGTATTTTTTAGTACCTAGCTTCAAGCCTTCAAACACCGCTGCTGACGGTGTGGAAATTTTGACTTGATTTCGATAGGCTCCAAGGGGGCTGCGAGGCTGTGGAGTGACGCTGACCACAGTTCCCTCGGCCTGAAGTTGCCCGCTCTGAACTTCGACAATTTGATAGCGATCTCCGGGAAGGATCCTGGTATTTACAACTGACGATG
>CALCCV010000620.1 GCA_937900305.1 uncultured Pseudobdellovibrionaceae bacterium
ATGCAAGGTTTGAAATTGCCTGCTAAAGAAGTGCACCCCAACGACGACGTCAATAAAGGCCAATCCTCGAACGACACGTTCCCCACCGCCATGCACATTGCCGTTGGCGAATGCGTTCACAAACGGTTGCTGCCGATGATGAACAAGTTGAGTGAAGCTTTGCACAGCAAAGAAAAAGAATTTAGTGATATCGTTAAAATTGGTCGAACTCATTTGATGGACGCCACTCCGCTGACTCTGGGCCAAGAGTTTTCGGGCTATGCCACACAGATGCGCCACGCGATCGTGCGGATCAAAAACACTTTGCCTCATTTGCACGAACTGGCTCTCGGTGGCACTGCCGTGGGCACGGGCCTCAATACGCATCCCGATTTTCCCAAAAGAGCGGCCGCGGCGATCGCAAGCGAGACGGGCGTGCCGTTTGTGTCCGCCGAAAATAAATTTGAGGCCTTGGCTTCACACGATGCGCTGGTGGAGGTCAGTGGGGCCTTGAAGTCGGCGGCTTGCTCGCTCATGAAAATTGCCAATGACATTCGTCTTTTGGGCAGTGGTCCTCGCTGTGGAATTGGGGAATTGCAGTTGCCCGAGAACGAACCGGGCAGTTCGATCATGCCAGGAAAAGTGAATCCCACTCAGAGCGAAGCCATGACGATGGTCTGTGCCCAGGTGATCGGCAATGACGTGGCCGTCAGTGTGGGAGGATCCCAAGGCCATTTTGAGCTCAACGTTTTCAAGCCTTTGATCGTGTTCAACGTTTTAAATTCGATCCGTTTATTGGCCGATGCTTGTGAATCTTTCACCGACCACTGCGTCGTTGGTATCGTGGCGAATAAAACTCAGATTCGCAAACACCTCGAGAACTCGCTCATGCTCGTTACGGCGCTGAATCCTCACATTGGCTACGACAAAGCAGCCCAGATTGCGAAAACGGCGCACAAAAATGGCTCGACCTTGCGCGAGGAAGCTGTGCGTTTGGGCTTTCTGACGAGCGAGCAATTTGACCAGTATGTTCGCCCTGAGGACATGATCAGCCCTTTGAAAAAATCTTAATGTCTGCGAAAATAGAATCAGGGGACGTATTGAGTTCTGTAGAAAATCTGATCAAAGAAAAATCACCCTGGCTCTTCGGCGGCGACATTTTGCCGTTTGTGTACGTGCGTCCTGAAAATCAGATTTCAAATCCCGGCACTCGCAACAAACTGTCTTGGTTTCGGCAAACGCCGGTTTACAAAAATCCTCTGCGTCTTGAAGAGTTGGAGTTCGCTGAAAATCTTTATTACATCGAGGGCAAAGCCTTCGGCCCCGCCAATATGGCAATGCCCCGCTGGGTATTTTACGACTGTGCCGTCATTCCGGGCTTTGTGGCGGGATTTTGCATGAGAACTTCGGCCTTGCCCGCGAACGTCCGCCAAGTCATGCGCCAGCCATTGGTTTGCGAATACACTCCTCTCTCGCTGTTCATCATCATCCCCACCATGCACAAAGGGGAGTGGGTCGCTCACAATCTGTGTTCGATAAATTCACTATTGCCAAGGGCGGAGCGATATTACGGACTCGGATTTTTATCGAAGGCTTTTGGGCTGTGGTACGCCAATGTTGAGGAGTGTTCCGGCATGACCCAGTGGGGAAGTCCCGCCCTCAAATTGCACTCACACTATGGTCATCTCGAAGTGATGGGGGCTTATGCTCCCGTTCATTCGCATGCAAACACCATCACCTACCGAGTGAAGGTGGACACCGGCCAGTGGGAACGGTTTTTCACACGCGAGCGAGACTACGCCTTTCTCGAACAGTATGGCGCGACCACAGACATCATTGATCCGCGCAGCGAAGAGAGCATGAAGACGCTGCAAAAACGCATTCAAGATGGCAAAGGTCCGTTCTTCTTGAGTGCGCACGAAATTGCTGAAAAAAAATTACAAGACCCTTTGACCCTCTACCGCTCAAAAACCAGGAGTATTGATGAGTGAAAATGCATTGCCTCAAGTTTCGCGTTCTTTTTACACTGACTGCAAGAAGTGCGAAACTGAGAGATACCACACGGTTCTGACCCACACCTCTGCGACCTCTGCCAAAATGAAATGCGAAGTTTGCGGATCGACGCGAACTTACAAATTGCCCAAGGTCGGCGGCGGTGCCACGGTGAAAAAAGTCAGCGCACCTCGCGGGTCCGCACGCATCGCTGCGAAGGCCAACGAACACAAGGCTGAATATGACAAACGCATGGACGGCGGGAATTCACCCGAAGTTTATTCGATGAAACGTCAGTTCAAGGTGAGCGAAAAAGTCAACCATCCCAAATTTGGTTTGGGAGTCGTGACGAAAGTAGAGTCTGACAAAATGGAAGTGATCTTCGCCGAAGAGATGAAGATCCTAGTTCACAACCGACTTTGAGTCTTTACCGGGTTCAAATAGCTGGGCATATTTTATCAAACGAATATTTGCTCAGCTCAATCTCGGTGCCATCATAATTTAACTTGGGCGGTTTGGGATCAGATCCCGGGCTCCGCTCCGTGCGTGTTGGAAATTC